>DATGFS010000030.1 GCA_035308905.1 bacterium
GGTACGGCGCGTCGCGCCCGCGATCTCATCCGCCGCCCGCGCGACGGCGTCTTCGCGCCGGCTGCCGATCACGACGTCGGCCCCGGCTTCGGCGAAGCCCTGCGCGATCGCGCGGCCGATGCCGGCGCTCGCGCCCGACACCACGGCCACGCGGCCTGACAGGTCCACCTGCATACGCGCTCCTCCTCGAGTTTGGTAGGAGGCACACTACATCGTTGGGTTCTTGGCCTCGTCGCGCGCCGCTTCCTCCGGCCGCGGGAGGCGGCGACGCACGGTGGAGGAGTCGGCGCGTACATGGGAAACACCAGACGCGTGCGCGTCCGTATACAGAGCTGTGTGCGACGAGCGATGAGACGGAACACCGCCCTGCGCTGTGCCGCGGTGCTCGCGCTGGCCGCGACCCTCACCGCCGCCCGGGTGCCGCCGGGCGCCGCGCAGGGTCCCGCGGTCGAGGCGCTGGCGCCGGTTTCGGTCACGGGCGGCCCAGCCACGGTCGACACGCTGCGGCTCGCCATCACGACGTCCGCCCGGCTCGCGCTGGGGTTTCAGCCGTCCGCCGTCGTCCGGGTCGCGCAGACCCAGCCCGCGTTGGTGCCGCTCGACGCGTCCGCGGCCGAAACGGTGCTCGCCGGGCTGACCGTCCACGCGCCCGGGATGCCGCCGGCGACCCGGCTGGTCCGGGTCGCGCTGACCAACGCGATCATCCCCTGGAACGACGCCGAGATCCTGCTCGTCAGCAACAGTCCGGAGACGATCCCCTTCGGCAAGGTCCTCTACACCGGTGCGCTGTCGTCGGGGCAGACCGTCCGCCTCTTGTTCCACCATCAGAACGGCTCGAAGGCCCAGCACATGTTCATCACGGTGACGCTCAGCAACCCCGCCCGCGACGCGGTGTCGCTGTGGGTCCAGGGCGCCGCCGGCGCGCCGTCGCAGGAGGAGGTCACGCCGGGCCACGACGCCGCCCGGACGTTTCTCGACGAGTACGCCCATCACGCCGGCTTTCTGGTCCGTCTGCCGGGCAACACAACCGTGCCGCTGTTTGTCGAAGACCTGCCGCCGCTCGGCATCACAAGCGGGATCGCGCAGTTCGGTCTGCTCGATGGCGACCGCGTGAACGTCCAGGTGGCGGCGCGGCTCGCGGACGAAGGAGAGCCGCCGACGATGAGCTTCGCGCCGGACTTCGACCGCGTGCATCAGCGCGGGGCGTTCGTCCGGCCGCAGATCGGACGGACAATGACCTATTCGGTCGGCGGCCCGCCGGTGATGATGGTGCTCGCCGCGGATGCCGACCTGCTGCACGAAGGGCAGACCGGGGCGCTGCTGCAGGGCAACTACGGCGTCGTCTACCGGTTCAACGTCGACGTCGTCAACGCGACCTCGTCACCGGCCGCGGCGGCGCTCGTCCTGCACGCGGACGGCGGGCAGGCCCGCGGGACGTTCGTGATCGGCGAGCAGGTCGTCGAAAGCCAACTCGTGCAGCCGAATGCGCCGCAGGTCGTCGCCACCTTCCCGCTGCGGCCGCAGACGCGCCGCACGATTCGAATCCTCACCGTCCCGGAGAGCGGGTCGAACTACCCGGTGCGTCTCACCCTCGGCGCACCGTGATGCCGGCCACGCCGGTCGTCCCGTCTGACGCAGGACCTCCGGCCGCGAAGCGCCCTCCTGCCCCGGCCGAGGCGGGACCTCTGACCGGCGCGTCCAGGATCGTGCTGAAGGTCGGCACCACCACCTTGACCGGCGGCGGGCCCGTCGTCGACGCCGGCCGCATCACCGCCGTGGCCGAGGACGTCGCGGCCGCGGTTCGGCAGCGCCGGCAGGTGCTGCTCGTCTCGTCCGGCGCGATCGCCACCGGCGCCGGGCTGCTCGGCCGCAGGCGGCCCCGGCGCCTCGTGGAAAAGCAGGCGTTGTCCGCGGTCGGCCAGCCGGTGCTGATGCAGCGGTACGGGGCGGCGTTTGACCGCCTCGGACTGCGCGCGGCGCAGATTCTGCTCACGCGCCAGGACTTCGCCGACCGCCGGCGCTACGTGAACGCGCGTCTCACGCTGCTTGCGCTGCTCGCCGACGGCGTCGTCCCCGTGATCAACGAGAACGATACGATCGCGACCGAGGAGATTCAGATCGGCGACAACGACACTCTCTCGGCGCTCGTGGCCAGCCTCGTCGGCGCCGACCTGCTCGTGATGCTCTCGGACGTCGAAGGCCTCATGACCGCGGATCCGCGGCGGCAGCGCGCCGCCCGGCTGATCCCCACCGTGGAGCGGATCGACGCGCAGATCGTCCGGGTGGCGCGCCGGACGATGACCCCGCAAGGCGTGGGCGGCATGGCCACGAAGATCGACGCGGCCCGCATCGCGACCGAGTCAGGGGTGGCGACGGTGGTCACCGGCGGATCCGTGGAGCGCCCCCTCACCCGCCTGCTCGCGGGCGAACGGCACGGCACCCTATTTCTGCCGGCCGGCCGGTTCTCCGGCCGCGGACGCTGGCTCGCTTTCGGGCTCGTCGCGCGCGGCACGCTCGTCGTCGACGACGGCGCCGGCGCGGCGCTGCGCCGCGGCAAGAGCCTCCTGCCGGCCGGCGTGGTCCGGATCGACGGGACGTTCGACGCCGGGGAGGCCGTCACGATCGCCGACGGCCGCGGGCAGGAGCTGGCCCGCGGGCTCGTCAACTACTCCAGCGCGCATCTCGCCAAGATCCGGGGACGCCGGACCTCCGAGATCGCGCGGGTGCTCGGCGAGCGGACCCACGACGAGGTCGTGCACCGCGACAACCTGGTGGTGACGGCGGAACGGTGAGCATCCCGTCTGAGGCCCGGGGACGAACGGCGGCGGTCGTCGGCGTGGAAGCGCAGGCCCGCGGCGCGCGTGAGGCGGCGCGCACGCTGCACCACGCGTCCGACGAGGCGCGCCGGGCCGGCCTCGCCGCCATCGCCGCGGCGATCCGGTCGCAAGCGCCGGCGATCTTGGAGGCGAACGGCCGGGACCTCGCGTCGCTCGGGGATCGTCCGGCGGCGTTTCGCGACCGGCTGACGCTGACCCCCGGCCGCGTCGAGCAGCTCGCGCGCGCGCTGGAGGAGATCGCCGCGCTCACCGATCCGGTCGGCGCCGCGGTCGATGTGCGCGCGCGGCCGAACGGCATGGAAGTCCGGCGGGTGCGCGTGCCCATCGGCGTCGTCGCGATGATCTACGAGTCGCGCCCCAACGTGACGGTGGACGCCGCGGGGCTCTGCCTTCGCTCGGGCAACGCGGTCATCCTCCGCGGCGGCGCGGAATCCCGCCACTCCGACGAAGCGCTGGGACAGGCGATCGCGGCCGGGCTGCGCGCGGCGGGGCTCCCCGAGGCCGCGGTCACCCTGCTCGCCCGCCGCGACTACGACGCGATCCGCGAACTCGTGCGTCTCGACGGCTTGGTCGACCTGGTCATCCCGCGCGGCGGCCCGGCGCTGATCCGGCTCGTCGTCGAGCACGCCCGCGTCCCCGTGTTGAAGCACGACCGCGGCGTGACGCACGTGTTTGTCGACCGCGACGCCGACCTCGAGATGGCCGTGCGGCTCGTCGTCAACGCCAAGACCAATCGTCCCAGCACGTGCAACGCGCTGGAGAAGGTCCTGATCGACGCGCCGGCGTCGCCGCGGGTCATCCCGCCGCTCGTCGCCGCGCTGCGGACGGCCGGCGTCGAGGTGCGCGGCGACGCCGAGACCCGCCGGTGGGCGCCCGACGTCACGCCGGCGACGGACGAGGACTGGGACGCGGAGTATCTGGACCTGACACTGGCGATTCGGGTGGTCGACGGATTGGACGCGGCCGTCGAGCACATCGGGCGGCACGGGACCGGCCTCGCCGATGCGATCGTGACGCGAGACCGCGCCCGCGCCGAGCGGTTCGTGCGGGAGGTCGACAGCGCCGCAGTGCTGGTCAACGCGTCCACGCGGCTCGTGGACGGCGGCGAATTCGGGCTGGGCGCGGAGGTCGGCATCAGCACCAACCGCCTTCACGCGCGCGGGCCGATGGGCCTGGAGGACCTGACGACGACAAAGTGGATCGTCTGGGGCACGGGACAGACCCGTGCCTAGTCAGGGCCGCCGCAAGATCCCCGCGTTCGCGGCCAGCACGGCCAGGAGCTTGACCCCGAAGTACGCCATCGCGAGTCCGCAGGCCAGGTTGATCCATCGGTAGAAGCGCGCCGATAACCATCTCCGTCCCCATGCGATCATGCCGGCCATGAAAAAACACCAGGCAATACACGCCAGCATGAACGCGATGAAGAAGATCACGAGCAGGTGTAGCCGGTGCACGACTCCCAGGGCGGCCACGGCGCCGCCGCCGACGCCAAGCCAGAACGCGATGTTTTGCGGGTTCGACAGCGACAACGCGGCACCGGCCGCAAAGTCGCCGCCGGAGGCGGGCCGGCGGGCCGTAGGCAGCGCGCCCGCCCACGCCTCCCGGAGCGCGTGCCACGCCAGGTAGAACAGCAGGAGAACGCCGAGGGCGGTGAGGCCGGTCGCAACCGGCCGATACACCGCGAGGTACGCGACTCCGGACAGCGCGAGCGCGGCCCAGGTGGCATCGCCGACGAGCGAACCGAGCTCCGTCAGCAGCGCGCCGGCGAATCCGCGGCGGACGCCTCGCCGGAGGGCTTCAGCCATGACCGCGCCGGGCGGCGCGCAGAAGACCACGCCGAGCGCGAAGGCGGTCCAGAAAACGGCTGGGGTCGCCAAACGATCGTCAGGACAGCGGGCCGGCCGAGCCGCCCAGCGCCGTGATCGTCTCGAGGCCCACCTCGATCAGGCTGTCCGCGACGAGGTCCGCGGCCGAAAAATCCATCCCGCGGGTCAGCGCCGACGGCACGGCGATGCACCGCATGCCCGCCGCCTTGGCGGCGCGTACGCCGGACTCGCTGTCCTCGATCGCGACGCACGCCCATTCCGCGACCCCCAGCCGCTCCGCGGCCAGGCGATAGACGTCCGGCGCCGGCTTCGCCCGCGGCACCTCGTCGCCGCCGGCCACGGCGTCGAACTTGTCCGCCAGCCCGAGCCGCTCGAGCAACTCGCGGACCCGCTCGCGCCGCGACGACGAGGCCACGGCCGTCCGGAGCCGGTGGGCGCGGACGCTCTCCAGCAGGGCCACGACGCCCGGCAGCGGCGTGAGAAACGCCGGCTGGAGACGGTCGTGGTGATCCTGCCACAGCGCGCGGGCGGCCTCCGGCGCCATCGGACTGCCGGGCTCTCGAAAGCGGCCGAGCGGATCGAACGGGCTGTCGTTCCTGCCGATGTTGCGGCGCCACGACTCGACCGGAAACGGCCAGCCGTGGCGCGCGTGCACCGCCTGCCATGCCAGAAACTCCGGCGTCTCGCTGTCGACGATGAGGCCGTCCATGTCGAAGATGACGGCGCGGACTCCGGCGGTCATGCTCGGGTTCGGCGCGGTCACGGCCGCACGAACGTCTCCGACACCGCCGGACCCTGCCAGGCGACCGGCACCCCGCCGACCGTCCCGCGAAGGGTCGCGTCGCCGCGCAGCTGTAAAAAGATGGGGGTGCCCCGCGACGTCCCGGTCGCGTTCGGGGATCCGAGCGGCCGGCCGCCGAGCGCGTCTACGACCCTGATCCGAACCGTCGCCGTATCCGGACCGCTGGCCGCCCGGATGGTGACGTCGGACGGCGCCGGCACCCGGCGGCCGTCCACCAGCGGTCCCGGCCGCCAGCCGGCGTAGATGACGTCCGTGATCGGGAGCGCGCCGACGAAGCCCCCCTGCTCCCGCGCGGACGACGCGGCGGCGCCGGCGGAGCGCCAGAGAAACATCGTGGCCCGCGTCCCGCTTCCGTCACCGGCAGGAGACCGCACCGCGGACGCGCCGCCCGGAAGATGGACGTTCGCGTACACGAGCGCGCCCGCGTCGCTTGATGCCTGCCCCCAGTCCCAGGACACGCCGCCCCACGTACCCCAGTTGTGGTCGTGGAAGGCCGGCGCGTTCGTCAGCGTGAGGATACGGCCGCCCGCCTGGATGGTCCCGTCGGCGCGTCCGCGGGCCACCGGCACGACATATCCGCTGACGACGCTTCCGAGCCGCAGCTCCGTCGCCGGCAGCGCGAAGCCGCGATCCGGCCGGATCGTGAGACGGACCCGGAGGCGTGGGTCGTCGACCGCGAGGTGGTATCCGGCCGCGTCGGCCGAGAGCCGGGCCGGCCCGACGTGCTGCTCGGCGGTCGCGGTGGAGATGTCGCCCGGCAGCAGCACGCTCGGCAGGAAGACGTCCTGGACCGGCGCCCCGGGCAGCTTCACCCGGGCCAGCACCACGCCCAGCGGATCCGCGCCGGTCATGAGCGTCAAATAGGCGTATCCGCCGGTCGCCGGATCGAGCACGTTGAAATAATCCCATTCCACCCACGCGGCCCGCGCTCGTGCCGGCCGGCTCGGAGCGGCCCCCGTCCCGGCGGGAGGCCGGGGCGCGGCCGGAGGTCCCGCGTCGGACGGGGCCGGCGCTTGATGGAAGTGATCGAGGCGGTCCGCAAGCGACGCGGGCGGCGGGTTCAGCCACGTCTTGTCCGCCGCGCTGTCGGTCCCGTCCGTGACGGCGCGCGCGGCGTGGGCCTGCGTATCCAGCGACGGAATCCCGGCCGAGGCGTCCGCCGTCACCACGCGTCCGCGGGCGCGCACGTACAGCAACCGGGACGAGATCTGCGGGGCCGCGGCGATCACGTCGCGGCGGAACCGCGGGCCCTCGAGGACCTCGCGCACGAGAAAGCCGGCGTTGGGCACGGTCAAGAACATGCCCGTCACCCCGTTGACCTTGATGACCGCGGGGTCGATCCCCTCGGGCAGGACGACCACGTCCCCGCCCGCGACGAGGTTGCGGTCCTTCGCTTCGAGCAGCAGCGCGTCGCCGACCGAGAGCAGCGCGATCATGATCGCCACGCCGATGCCGTAGCCGAGCAGCAGCAGCGTGGACCGCCACGGCCGATCCAGCAGCGCCCGCCGGGCGACCAGCCACGCCGCGGGCGTCATACGACCACGCCGTTTCGCATGCGGAGCCGCAGATCGGCGAGCGCCGCCAGTTCCACGTTGTGGGTCACGACCACCACCGCGCAGCCGTCCTGCGTCGCGTCGCGCAGCAGGCGGATGATCTCGCGTCCCGTCTCGTCGTCGAGCTCGCCGGTCGGCTCGTCCGCGAGCAGCAGCGCCGGGCGGTTGGCGAGCGCCCGGGCGATGGCCACGCGCTGCATCTCGCCGCCGCTTAACTGTCCGGGCCGGTGCGCGGCGCGGCCGGCGAGGCCCATCCGCTCGAGCAGCGCCGCCGCCCGCGCGCGCCGCGCACCGGCGGGCACGCCGGCTTCGAGCATCGGCAGCATCACGTTCTCTTCGGCGGTCAGCATCGGCAGCAGAAAGAACCGCTGGAAGACGAAGCCGACGTGCGCGAGGCGCACCCGGGCGAGTTGGGCGTCGGGGAGCGCGTGCGTCGGCTGTCCCAGCAGCGTCACGGTTCCGCTCGTGGGCAGGTCGACGCCGCCGAGCAGATGCAGGAGCGTGGACTTGCCGCAGCCGCTCGGACCGACGACCGAGATCATACGGGCCGCGTCCACGGTCAGACTGACCCCGCGCAGGGCGTGCACGGTGTCGCCGGCCGTCCGGTACTCTTTCGTGACCGCCGCCGCCACGACGACCGCGGCGTCGCGGCGCGGGCCGGCCGCTTCTGGGCCTGCGGTGCGGGCCGAAGATGTCCCTCCCGCCGCAGGCGACGTCTTCACGAGAGGACCTCCGCGTGCAGGGTGGCCGCGACCGCGGTCCTCGACGCGACCGCGGCCGGATACAGACCGGCGACGGCGCCGGTGGCGGTGAGGAGCATCACCGTTCGCGCCGCGGCCGCCGGCGTCAGCACGAAGAAGTGGAGATCGACCGGCAGCCCCGGCGCCTGCCTCAGGATCGCGTCGAGGTAGCGCGCGATGACCAGCCCGAGCACGAACGTGCCGGGCAGGCTCGCCACGCCGAGGGCCATCCCTTCCAGCACGACGAGGGCCGCGATCCGCGCGCGCGTGAATCCGATCGCCCGCAGCATCGCGATTTCACCCAGGCGCTCGGCGACCGAAAGCGTGACGATCGCGGTAATGAGCAGAAATGACACGGCCACGCTGAGCGATCCGAGGATCAGCGAGAACTGGCTGAAGTACGTGAGCCGCGTCGCGAGGCGCGCCAGGAAGTCCGCGTTGCTGAGCGCGTCGACGCGCGGATCCCGCGCGGCGATCCAGCGCGCCAGGGGGCCGGCGCGCGCCGGATCGCCGAGGCGCACAAGAATCATCGACGCCGCGCCGGCCGGCCGGCCCTGCAGGGCGCGCAGATCCGCGGTCGCGATCGAGATCGACCGCTGCGCCGCCAGGTCGACGTAGAAGTCCGCGATGCCCACGACGCGAAACGCGCGCGGCGCCGCGAGCGGCGCGAGCCCGCGCGACGGGACGGCCGAGAGCACCACCGTGTCCCCGACGCGCACGCCGTCGCGCCGCGCCATGATCGGGTTGATGACGGCGGCCGGAGGTCCCAGGGCGGACGGCGCGGCGGGCAGGTCCGTCCCCTCGAGGAGCGCGTAGGCGCCCACGCCGCCGCGCGGCACCGCCAGCACGAACGACGGGAAGCGCGCGCCGCCGTGCTCGACGTAGACGTTGGTGGCGGCCACCGGCACCGCCGCGGTCACCCCGGGCTGCCGCGCGATCGCGCCCGCCAGTCCGTCGGCGGCGGGAATCTCCTCGTCACCCGCGAAGGGCAGCGACCCTTTCGGCAGCACGCGGAGCGCGAAGCCGATCCGGCCGAGCACGGCGCCGAGGCTCGTCTCGAGGCCGTGGGCGAGCATCGTCATGTCGAGCAGCAGCGCCCCGGTGACCGCGAGGCCGAGCAGGACGAGCGCGGTGCGGGCGCGGCTGCGCCCGAGCGTGCGGCGGGCGAGGAAGACGAGCGACGCCATGCGCCTACCGTCCCATCTGGTCGAGCGGACGCCGGCGCAAGAGGCGCCACGCCGTGAGCGCGCCCGCCGCGACCCCGAGCACCACCGACAGCGCGCCGGCGTCCGCGACGAGGCCCCACGTCACCTGCGAAAAGACGATGTCCGTCTCGAACAGGCGCCGGTAGTACCCGTTGATGGCGAACGAGAGCGCGTAGGCCAGGCCCGCGCCGGCCAGACTGCCCGCGGTGGCAACGGCCGTCGCGACGAGCAGCACGGCGGCGGCCACCGTGCGCGTGCCGACGCCCATGAGCCGCATCATGCCGACTTCGCGCCTCATCTCCTCGCCCCGCAGCGTCATGATCGTCACCAGGAAGACGCTGCCGGCGAGGACGGCGACGGCCCCGATCGCGCGGTGGAACCGCGCCACCACCTCGAACGAGCTGGAATTGCGGCGGGCGAGGTCGGCGGAGGTGTACGCGTGCACCCCGACGCCCATCGACGTCAGATCCGAAGCGACGCGGGAGGCGCGCGACGGATCGCGCAGCCGGACGACAATGCTGTCGACCTCGTCGGCGCTTCCCGTGAGCGCCTGCAGGTCGCTCAGATGCAGCCGGACGTCGGCCTCCCGATCGGCGACCTCGGTCGGGTACAGGAGCGGCCGGTACAGATGCGCGATCCGAACGCGCCGCCACGGGCCCGCGGCGGTCGAGGCAATTTCGATCTCGTCGCCGGCCCGAACACCGAGGGCGCGCGCGGTCCGGTCGCTGACGGCGACGTCGATCTCCGGCGCCGGCTCCCACGGCGCGGCGGCAACGGCCGCAGCCGCGAGCGCGGCCGCCAGCACGCCGCATCCGGCGGCAAGACGAAGCCGCGTCAGGATTCCGGGCCCGCCGGCGGCGTCGCGCGGAGCGCCGCCGCGAGGCGATCGTACGTGGCCGTCAGTTCCTCGGGCAGCACCTTGGTCTCCCCGAGGACGGGCATAAAATTCGTGTCCCCGACCCAGCGGGGCACGATGTGGGTGTGGAGGTGGTCCGCGATGCCGGCGCCGGCGGCGCGGCCGATGTTCATCCCGATGTTGAATCCCTCCGGCCGGTAGACCTCTCGCAGCGCGCGCATGGACGCCTGGACGAGGCGCTGCATCTCGAGCTGCTCGTCGTCCGTCAGATCGCCGGGATCGGCGACGTGCCGGTGCGGCACGACCATGAGATGGCCCGAGTTGTACGGGTAGACGTTCAGAATGACGAAGGCCAGCCGGCCTTGGATCAGGATGCCGCGGTCGCGGTCCCGGCCCTCACGGGGAAACGTGCAGAAGATGCAATCCGTCATCGGCGGTCCTTTGATGTACTGCAGCCGCCACGGCGCCCAGAGGTACTTCACCCGTCGCGGCTCGGGCGGAGGTGGTCCAGCGCCTGCTGGGCCGCGGCCTGCTCCGCCTCCTTCTTGCTCTTGCCCCGGCCCTCGCCGATGACGCGGCCGCTCACTTCCACCACGGCCACGAACGCGCGGCTGTGTTCCGGACCCTCCTGGCCGGTGATGCGGTAGCGCGGCAGGCGGCGTTCGCGCTGCTGCACGAGTTCTTGGAGCAGACTCTTGTAATCGCTGCCGCCCGGCTCCTCGAGGCGCGACAGGTCCTCCGCGAACCACCGCGTCACGCAGTGGTGGGCGACGCCGTACCCCGCGTCCACGTACACCGCGCCGACGACCGCTTCCAGCGCGTCCGCGAGGAGCGACGCCCGCGACCGTCCCCCGCCCTTCTCCTCACCCCGCCCGAGCAGCATGTAGCGGCCGAGGTCCATCACGCGCGCGATCCGGGCCAGCGGCCCCTCGCTCACCACCGAGGCCCGCAGGCGCGCCAGGTCCCCCTCGAGGCGGGTCGGGAACAGCCGGTAGAGGTGGTCTGCGACGACGAGGTTGAGGACCGCGTCGCCGAGGAACTCGAGGCGCTCGTAGTTGTCGCCGTGCCGGCTCCGCGCGTCCGTGCCGACCGAGCCGTGCACGAGGGCGGTGTGCAGGAGCGTCCGATCGCGGAAGTGCACGTCGAGCCGGCGTTCCAGCTCGGCGAGCTGCGCGTCCCGATCCGGGGCGAGCGGTTCGAACAGCTCCACCATCTCAGGAGGGGCTCCGCACGATCAGGATCGAGTTGTGGCCGCCGAAGCCGAAGCCGTTCGACATCGCCGTGGTGATGCGGGCCGCCCGCGGCACGTTCGGGACGTAGTCGAGGTCGCACTCCGGATCCGGGGTCTCATAGTTGATCGTCGGCGGCAGCGCTCCGCGCGCGATCGCGAGCACGCAGGCGATCAGCTCGACCCCGCCCGCGGCGCCGAGGAGATGCCCGGTCATCGACTTGGTCGAGCTCACCGGGATGCGCCGCGCGGCCTCGCCGAAGACCCGCTTGATCGCGAACGTCTCGAATTTGTCGTTGTATTCGGTGCTCGTGCCGTGGGCGTTGATGTAGCCGATCTCGTGCGACTCGAGCCGCGCGTCCCGAAGGGCCCGCCGCATCGCGAGCGCGGCCCCATCGCCCTCCGGGTCCGGCTGGGTGATGTGGAAGGCGTCGGCGCTCGCACCGTACCCGACGAGCTCGCCGTAGATCCGGGCCCCGCGCCGCTCGGCGTGGTCCCACGCCTCGATGACCACGACGCCGGCGCCCTCGCCCATCACGAACCCGTCCCGGTGAAGGTCGAACGGCCGGACGGCCTTCGTCGGGGCGTCGTTGCGGGTGCTGAGCGCCTTCTCCGCGCAAAACCCCGCCAGGCTGAGGGGGGTGATCGCCGCTTCGGTGCCGCCGCACAGCATCGCCACGGCGTCCCCGCGCTGGATCTTCCGCATCGCCTCGCCGATCGCGTGGCCGCCGGTGGCGCAGGCGGACGCGACGGAGAAGTTGGGCCCGCGCGCGCCGGTCAGCATGCTGACGATGGCCGAGGCGCTGTTGTGCATCATCATGGGAACGAAGAACGGGCTGATGCGGCCGGGCCCGCGTTCGAGCAGCAGCTGGTGCTGCGCCTCCCACGTGATCGCCCCGCCGGTGCCGGTCCCGATGATGACGCCGACGTCGTCGCGGATCGACGGCGTGATTGCGAGGCGCGCGTCGTCGAGCGCCATGCGCGACGCGGCCACGGCGAAATGCACGCATCGGTCGTTGCGGCGGACTTCCTTGCGGTCGAGGTAGGCGGCCGGGTCGAAATCGGGGACCTCCGCCGCGATCTGCGCATCGTAACCCGCCGGATCGAACGACGTGATGCGGCGGACGCCCGACCGGCCCTCCATCATCGCGTTCCAAAATGCGTCGGCGCCGGTGCCGATGGGACACACCACGCCCAGGCCGGTCACGGCCACCCGTGTCTCAGTCATTGCGGTACGTGCGGGCCCGCCCCGGCGTCCGGCTACTCCGCGGGCGCCTCGACATGGCTCTCGATGTACTTGATCGCCTCGCCGACGGTCGCGATCTTCTCCGCGTCCTCGTCCGGAATCTCGATGTCGAACTCCTCCTCGAGCGCCATGACCAGCTCGACGACGTCGAGCGAATCCGCGCCCAGGTCCTCGACGAACTTCGACTGCGGCGTCACCTGGGCGGCGTCCACGCCAAGCTGCTCGACCACAATCGCCTTTACCCGGTCAAATGCCGATGCCATCGTTCGTGCACCTCCTCGGTGACTAACGCCAGTCCACCCCAAGGTTTCGCTGGAACGATGCGAATCCTTGGGGACCCCGGACCTTCCCAGCGCGTCGATGCTCCACTAGCGCATGACCAATCCGCCGTCGACGTTCAGGACCTGCCCCGTGATGTACGCTGTGTCTTCGGCCGCGAAGAACGCCACCGCGGCCGCGACTTCCTCCGGCCGGCCGGTGCGCCCCACCGGGATGTGCTCGGTGAAGCGCGCGCGCTGCGCGTCGGTGAGCTTGCCGGTCAGCCCGGCCTCGATGTAGCCGGGCGACACGGCGTTGGCCGTGATGCCGCGGGTAGCCACTTCCCGCGCGACCGCCTTCGTGAAGCCGATCACGCCGGCCTTGGCCGCGATGTAGTTCGCCTGCCCCGGGTTCCCAACCTCCGCGACGACGGACGTGATGTTGACGATCCGTCCCCACCGCTGCCGCAGCATCTCCCGCAGCACTGCGCGCGTCAGATAGAACGTCGCGTGCAGGTTGATCGCCATGATATCGTGCCAGTCCTCGTCCCGCATCCGTATCAATAGGCCGTCGCGCGTGAGGCCCGCGTTGTTCACCACGATGTCGAGCCGTCCGCGCCAGCCGTGGGCCGCGTCCGCGCACTGCCGGCACGCCTCCACGTCGGTCAGATCCGCCTGGAGGATGATGCCCTCGCCGCCGCCGTCGGTGATCTGCCGCAGCGTCTCCTCCGCTTCCTCCGCCCGGCGGCCGTAGTGAACGATGACGGCCGCGCCCTCGCGCGCCAGCCGGACGGCGATCGCGCGGCCGATCCCGCCGGAGGCGCCGGTCACGAGCGCCACCCGTCCGGCGGCGATCACCGAGCGACCCCCTCACGTCCCGCCGCCGTGCCGGGTCCCGGCGCGGGGGTCCCGCCCGCGGCCAGCAGGGCGAGCGTCTCCTCGCGCGACGCGGCGTCCTCGACGTGGCACGTCACGGCGTCGACGGTGCGGCGGATCATCCCGCTCACGGTCGTGCCGGGGCCGACTTCGACGAACACCTCGATGCCGTCCGCCCGCATCGCGCGCACCGATTCTTCCCACCGCACCGGGGAGGCGACCTGGGCGAGCAGCGCCCGCCGGATCTCGTCCGCGGTGCGCACCGGCGCCGCCGAGACATTGGCGATCACCGGGATGCGCGCGTCGCGCAGCGGCATCCGCTCGAGATCGGCGGCGAGCCTGGATGCGGCCGGGGCCATGAGCCGCGTGTGGAACGGCGCGCTGACGGCGAGCGGAATCGCCCGCCGCGCGCCGGCGGCGCGGGCGGCGTCGAGGACGGCCCGCACGGCCGCCGCTTCCCCGCCCACGACCACCTGTCCGGGGCTGTTGAAATTGGACGGCTCGACCACGCCGAGGTGGGCGTGCGCCTCGCACACCGCGCGCACGCGCTCCCCATCGAGCCCGACGACCGCGGCCATCATCGTGTCAAGTCCGTCGCAGGCCTCCTGCATGTACTGTCCGCGCAGCCGCACCAGGCGGACCGCGTCTTCGAGCGACACGGCGCCGGCGCACACGAGCGCGGTGTACTCGCCGAGACTCAGCCCCGCCGCGCACGCCGGCGCAAGCGGCACCGTCGCGAGACAGGCGAGGCTGGCGGCCAGAATCGCCGGCTGCGTGTTCGCGGTCTGCCGCAGCGCGTCTTCCGGGCCGTCCGCGCAGAGCGCGTAGAGATCGATCCCGGCGGCGTCGCTCGCCCGGCGGAAGACTTCGCGCGCCTCGGGGAACCGCTCCGCGAGTTCGCGGCCCATCCCGACGTGCTGCGCGCCCTGGCCGGGAAAGACGGCGGCGACCTTCACGCCGCGCCGCCCCACCGGATCGCGCACGCGCCCCAGGTGTACCCGGCGCCGAACGCGACCATCACGCCGACGTCGCCCTCGCGCACGCGCTCGGCGGCCACCGCTTCGTAGAGCGCCACCGGCACGGACGCCGCGGACGTGTTGCCGTAGTGCTGTACGTTGATGTAGAACTTCTCGATCGGCACGCGCAGCCAGTGGGCCGCCGACTGGATGATGCGGAGGTTGGCCTGGTGCGGGATCACGAAGTCGATGTCGCCCGGCGCGAGCCCCGCCTTGGCGATCGCCTCCAGCGCCGCCCGCGGGATCGTCCGGACGGCGAACTTGTAAACCTCCGGCCCCTCCATGCGGATCGTGTGCTCGTTCTGCTCGACCGTTTCGAACGACGCGGGCTTCCGGCTACCGCCGGCCGGCAGGTAGAGCTGGTGGCCCCCGGCGGCGCCGTCGCCGCCGAGCGCGAAGGACAGGAAGCCGTAGCCGTCCCGCGCCGGCCGGACCACCGCCGCGCCGGCGGCGTCCCCGAAGAGAATGCACGTCGACCGGTCCTGCCAGTTGGTGATCCGGGACAGCGTCTCGGCCCCGACGACGAGCACGGTTTGGGCCTGGCCCGCGACGATCGAAGCGTGGGCGACGCTGAGCGCGTACATGAAGCTGGAGCACGCCGCCGAGACGTCGAGACATCCGACGGTGCGCGTGCCGAGGCGCTTCTGCAAGAGGCACGCCACGTTCGGAAAGACCATGTCGGGCGTGGTCGTGCCGACGACGATCAGGTCCACGTCCGCGGCGGTGATCCCGGCCGCGCCGAGCGCCTCCACCGCGGCGCCGTACGCCAGATCGGAGGTCGCGGTCTCGGGCCCCGCGATGTGGCGCTCGCGGATCCCGGTGTGCGACTCGATCCACGCGTCCGTCGTCGAGACGGAGGCTGCGAGCTCGGCGTTGGCCAGCACGCGCTCGGGCACGCACCGGCCCATGCCCACGATCGTGGATCCGCTTCGCACGCGTCTCCTCCCCGGACTAGATTGCGGAGAATCCCTGGGCGAGCGCCAGCTCCGCCAGGCGTGCCACGTCGGCCCGGATCGCGTCGACCATGCGCGCGCGGACCGATTCGGCGGCCAGACCGATGGCGTTGCGCACCGCTCTGGCTTTGGAACTTCCGTGGCTCACGATGCAGATGCCGTCGACGCCCAGCAGCGGCGCGCCGCCGTACTCGGTGTGGTCGAGCCGCAGCGCGAGCGCTTTGAGGCGCGGGCGCGCGAGCGCGACGCCGAGGCGCACGAGCAGGCCGCGGCTCAACTCTTCGCGGAGCAGGCTGAAGATGCCGAGGGCGAGACCTTCGCCGAACTTGAGGACGACGTTGCCGACGAACCCGTCGCACACCACGACGTCGGCGGCGCCGGCAAAGACGCCGCGCCCCTCGACGTTCCCGATGAACCGCAGGCCCGACCGGCGGAGCAGCTCCGCCGCCCGGATCACGAGTTCGTTGCCCTTCGTGTCCTCCTCGCCGTTGCTGAGCAGGCCCACCCGCGGCGATTCGATGCCGAGGACCCGCGCCGCGTAGACGCTGCCCATGACGCCGAACTGCAGCAGATGTTTGGGCCGGCAGTCCACGTTGGCGCCGGCGTCCAGCATGATCGCGCGGCCGCGCTGCGTCGGCAGCACGGCCGCGATGGCCGGCCGGTCGATGCCTTCGATCGGCCGCAGCGTCAACAGCGCGGCGGCCATGACCGCGCCGGTGTTGCCGGCGCTCACCATGGCGTCGGCCTCCCCGCGGCGGACCAGGTCGAGCGCCACGGCGATCGACGAGCGGCGCTTCCGCCGCAGCGCCATCGCGGGCGCCTCGGCCATCCCGATGACTTCAGGGGCGTCGACGATGCGCAGGGCCTCGGACCGGTGCGGCGCGGGGACGTGCCGGAGCTCTTCCTTGAGGCGGTCGGCCGGGCCGGCGAGGATGACCTCGACGTCCAACTCCCGCGCCGCGTCCGCGGCGCCGGCGACGATCTCGCGCGGCGCGTGATCGCCGCCCATCGCGTCGAGCGCCACCCGCATCATCGGCGCCCGGCGTTCGTGACCTCAGCCGCCCCGCGGGGATCGGGCAGGGGCATCCGCGACGCCGTGCTGTCGATATCGCGGGAAGCCGTCCCCCGACGGCGGCGTTGGTGCACTAGGCGCTCTTGTCTTCCTTCGTCTTGATTTGGATCGCCTGCCGGCCGGCGTAGTAGCCGCACGTGGGGCACACCCGGTGCGGCACCATCCGCGCGTGGCACTGCGGGCAGTCGACCAGCGTCACCGGCTGCGCGCGGAACCCGGCGCGGCGCGACGCGGTGCGGGCCTTGCTGAATCGCCGTTTGGTCAGTCCCATCCGTCACACTCCCTTGAACGTCGCCGGCGCGAGGATCATCTCACGCCTGCCCGGCGCTCCAGCGCCGCAGTCCTTCCAGCCTGGGGTCCACCTCGCGCGGATCGCACCCGCACGGTCCGTCGTTGAGATCCGCGCCGCACCGGGGACACAGGCCCGGGCAGCCGTCCCGGCACCGCGGCGCCAGCGGCAGCGCCAACAGCACGTGCTGGCGGACCACTTCCGTCACGTCGATCGTGTCGCCGGCCTCAACCGGAACCAGAAAATCGCCGGCGGTCAGTTCGTGTTCCTCGCCGGGCGCCTCCGGCCGCTCCCCGCGCGGCCCGAACTCCTCGCTGACGTCGACCGCGATCGGCAGCTCGAACCGGCGCAGGCACGCCCCGCACACGCAGCCGGCGACCGTGCGGACCCGGCCGCGAAGCGAGACGCCGCCCGCCGCGCCGGTCAAGGTGATCTCGCCGGTGACCGGTTCGGCGAAGGCGATGTCCTCGCTGGGCGCCGACAACTCTTCCGCGAACGCGAGCACCCGGACGCCGTCGCGGTCCGCCAGGAGCTCAGCCACGTTCACGCGCACAGCCGCACCTCACAACATGTGCCCGGCGGGCACCGCCGGGCACACGAACACGCGTTCATTATACGAATGCCCGGTTTGCGATGTCAAGGCGGCGGCGGGCCCGTCGCGCGTTGTCCTTGCTTTCACGGCCGAACAGGCGTACCATGAAGAAGAAGGCTCTCCTCTCTTCCTTGTGTCCTCGATCAATCCTCGCGAACTGGGATTGGCCCCCCTCGGAGGCGAGCGCACCAGTAGTTTCATTCTCCGGGAGGGAACATATGCGCCAGCCGCCCACCGAAGTACTTCTGGAACGAATCCCCAAGCGCTTCACCATGGTGAATGCCGTGGCCGCGCGGGCCGAGCAGTTGATCCGCGGCGACATCCCCGCGATCGAGACCACGACTCGCAATCCGGTGCTTGTCGCGATGGAAGAACTCGCATTGGGGAAGTTCCACATCGTCCCCCGCCGTTCGCCGGCGAATGACCCGGTCGTGACAGAGTCCGCGCCGGCAATTGGTCCGTTCGTGGACGAGAAGCGCCCCGCCGCCGCCGGGGTGTGATCGCTGTGACGGCGCGGCGCCAGCGAGGCTCTATCAAGCCCCTATCGTTCTACGGCGTCAAGTTCAAACTGCCCGCCGTGGTGGCCGTCCCTGCCAAACCGCTGAGCGAGGGCGCGCCGCGAGGCGACCGCACCGCACCGGACCGGATCGCCCTTTACCGGCCGAGCGAGAGCGGCATCACCCGAGACACCAAACCCATCTGACCGCCCGTCGTCGCGGCGTCACTCGCGACGGCGCGGCTTCGGCAGCCCCGCTCACGCGGGACCAGCCGGCGGTGTGCGCCCGCGTTGCTGCGCGAGGCGCTGTTCCACCGCCGCGGGAACGAGCCCGGCGACGGATCCCCCGAACTGTGTGACCTCCCGGATGAGCGTCGAGCTGAGATAGGCGTACTCCGGGCTCGTCATCATGAAGACGGTTTCGATCTCGGGATGGAGCCGCTTGTTCATCGCCGCCATCTTGAGTTCGAACTCGAAGTCCTCGTTGGCGCGCAGTCCGCGGACGATCACACCGGCGCGGATGGACGCGGCGAACTCGACGGTGAGGCCCTCGAAGGCGCGCACCTCGATGCCCTCCTGCCCGGTCATCGCCCCGCGCAGCATCTCGACGCGCTCCTCCGTCGAGAACATCGCCTGCTTGCCGACGTTCGTGGCGACCGCCACGACCACGCGGCCGAAGACGCGGCGCGCCCGGACGATGATGTCGAGGTGGCCGTTGTGCACCGGGTCGAAGCTCCCGGGATAGAGCGCGGTGACACCGTCGGACGTCGTCATCCCGCCTCCCCACCCTCTCTCGAATAGAACCAAAGTCCGGTCTCACCGTAGCGCGCATCCCGCGTTCTCCGGAGGCCGGGAATCTCGCCCGGGTCGTCGCGCCAGTGCCCTTCCGCGGCGATCACGCCCCCGTCCGCCAGCAGCGCCGAGGCGGCCAGCCGCCGGAGGGTGCGCGCCGGGAGGTCCTGGCCGTACGGCGGGTCGAGCACGATGAGGTCGAACACCGCGCCGTCGCGCTCGAGCCCGTCGAGGGCGCCCGGCACCGTGCCGCGCCGCACTTCGCTCTGCCCGTCCACGTGCGCCGCGGCGAGGTTGCGGCGGATCACCGCGACCGCGCGCGCGTCCCGCTCGACGAAGACCGCCCGCGCGGCCCCGCGGCTCAGCGCCTCGATCCCCAGCGCCCCGGTCCCGGCGAAGAGGTCCAGCACCCGCGCATCGGCGAGGCGCGGCGCGAGCGCGTTGAACAGCGCCTCCTTCACCCGGTCGGACGTCGGCCGCACGCCCGAGCCCGGCGCGCGGAGGTGCGTCCCCTTGGCCCGCCCCGACGTGACGCGCATCATCCCACCCGCACGTTCGCCACCGGCGCCGCCGCGAACCGGGCCCGGAGCGCGTCGGCGACCGGCCGGTGCGCCGGCTGGCGCAGCGCGGGATCCTTCGCCAGCATGGCCGCGGCGTCGCCGCGGGCCCGTTCAAGCCAGTCTCGATCGCGGATGAGGTCCGCGATCCGCAGATCGCCCCGCAGCCCGTGCTGCCGCAGCGCCTCGCGTCCGGTCTCCCCGAGGAGCTCGCCGATGCCCCGCAGTTCCAGGTCGCGCTGCGCAATCACGAAGCCGTCCGTCGTCTCCCGCATCGCCTGGAGGCGCACGCCGCCGTCATCGGTTTTCGGATCGCCGACCAGCACGCAGTACGACGCGTGCTGGCCGCGGCCGACGCGGCCCCGCAGCTGATGCAGCTGCGACAATCCGAACCGGTCCGCGTCCTCGATCACCATGACGGTGGCGTTGGGCACGTCGATGCCGACTTCGATGACCGTCGTCGCGACCAGGATGTCGATCGTGCCGGCGCGCAGCTCCCCCATGATTTTGTCGCGGTCGTCCACCTTCATGCGCCCGTGCAGCACCCCGACGCGCAGGCCCGCGAGCGGCCCGGCGGCGAGCCGGGCCGCGAGGCCGGTGGCCGCTTCGACTTGCAGCTTGTCGCTCTCTTCGATGAGCGGACAGACCACGTAGGCCTGCCGTCCCCCGCGGACCTGCTCCGCGACCCACGCGTAAATCTGCGGACGGCTCGCGCCGGTACGGACGTGGGTCCGGATCGGCGAGCGCCCCGGCGGGAGCTCGTCGAGGACCGAGACGTCGAGGTCGCCGTACAGCGACAGCGCAAGCGTCCGCGGAATCGGCGTCGCGGTCATCACCAGTACATCCGGCCGGCTGCCTTTCGCCCGCAGCGCCGCCCGCTGGGCCACGCCGAAGCGATGCTGCTCGTCGACCACCACCAGTCCGAGGCGGGCAAAGGCGACGTCTTCTTCGATCAGCGCGTGCGTGCCGATGACGAGGTCGGCGCCGCCGTCGCGGATCAGATCGAGCGCCTCGCTCCGGGCGGCGCGGCCGAGGCCGCCGATGAGCAGGACCGCCGTCACGCCGATGGGGTCGAGGAGCGCCCGCAGCGTGAGATAGTGCTGCCCGGCCAGGATCTCGGTGGGCGCCATCAACGCCCCCTGCGCGCCGCCGCCGATGCACCGCAGCAGCGCCTCCGCGGCGACGACGGTCTTCCCCGAACCCACGTCGCCCTGCAGCAGCCGGTTCATCGGGTGCGGCGCGCCCAGGTCGTGGGCAATCTCGTTCACCACGCGCCGCTGCGCGCGGGTCAGCCGGTACGGCAGGCGCGCCTCGAACCGCTCGAGCAGCGGCGCCGCGTCGCCGTAGCGGATGCCCTTTGGCTCCCGCTGCCGCGCCTGCTTGTGCCGCAGCAGCAGGGTTTGAAAGAGCAGCAGCTCCTCGTACGCCAGCCGGCCGTGCGCCGACGTCTGTTCGTCTTCCGTCTCCGGGAAGTGGAGGGCCCGGAGGGCGCCCGGCAGCGCCGGAAACGCGTACCGGTCGCGCAGCTCGTCCGGCAGCCAGTCGACGGCGGACGGCGCGTACTCGTCGAGTGCGCGCATGACCATCGTCCGCAGCACGCGCTGCGTCACCCCTTCGGTCGCGCGGTAGACCGGCACGATCCGGCCCGCGTGCAGCGTGTCCTCCCCGGGCTCCAGAACTTCGAACTCCGGGGCGATCATCTGGATCTCACCCGCCTGGCGCTGCACGCGCCCGTGCAGGATGACGCGCGCCCCGGCCGGCAGCTGCCGGACGATGTACCCTTGGTTGTACCAGACGGCGTGCAGCACGCCGGTTCCATCGGTGACGGCCGCTTTGACGATGACGAAGTTGCGGCGGCGCCGCACCCGGAACGCCCGGATGCTGGCCACCGTGCCCTCGACCGTTTCCACCGCCCCGTGCGTGAGATCGTAGATCCGGTGGAGCGTGCGCCGGTCCTCGATGCGGCGGGGCGGCCGGTACAGGAGGTCGCCCACCGTGCGCAGTCCGAGGCCTTCGTCGAGCCGCTCGGCCCGCTTCGGACCGACGCCGGGCAGGAATCGGAGGGACGTGTCGAGGGGGTGACCGGACGGCTGCGGGGTGCCCGAATCCGGCGTCACGTCCGGCGCGGCGGACGGGATCTTCGGAGATGCGACCGCGGTCTCGCGAGCCCGTGCCTTCCCTGCGCTCGCCATCCCGCCGCCCGCCCTCCTGCGTTGATGTGCGCCGTCTGCCGGGACGCGTCTGGCCGATCCGCGCGTTCGGCGGACCATGTTCTACGCGACCGGCATTGCCCCTCCCGGATGCCGTGTGCTACACTCAACGGCGCTGTTCGAGAGGGGGCACGTCCAATGGCACGTCGCTGCGCCATATGCGGCAAGGAGCCGCATACGGGAAACAGAGTGAGCCACTCGCATCACAAGACCAAGCGCCGGTTCAATCCAAATCTCCAAAAGGTCCGGGCGCTCGTGTCCGGCTCGGCCAAGCGGATCATGGTCTGCACGCGTTGCCTCAAAGGCGGGAAGGTGAAGCGCGTCGCCTAGGTACCGCTAGACGACCGCTTCGCCGGTCCCCGTCCCGCGCCGGAGCGCGTCGATCAACGCCCGGACTTCGTCCTCGGTCAGCACGTAGCGGTCCCCGCAGAAGCGGCACGTCACCTCAGCCTGTCCTTCCTGCGCCAGCAGCGCTTCGAGCTCGTCGGCGCCGAGCACGCTCAGCATCCCCTCCACCCGCTCCCGGCTGCACCGGCACGTGAACGTGACGGGGCCCGCGCTCGGGGGCTCCGCCGCGAAACCGTCGAGCGCCGCCCCGAGCAGCTGCTCCGGCGTCTGCCCCGCGGCGACGAGGTCCGTGATCGGCGGGAGCGCCCGGACGCGCTCCTCGAGGCGCGCCACGACGTCGGGGTCCGCCCCGGGCAGCGCCTGCACGCACAGGCCGCCGGATGCGAGCACGCGGAGATCCCGTCCCACGAGCACGCCCAGCGAGACCGCGGACGGGACCTGCTCGGACCGCGCGAAATAGGCCGCCAGATCCTCGGCGATCTCGCCTGAGACGAGCGGCGCCGAGCCGTAGTACGGCGTCCGCATCCCGAGATCGCGCGTGACGTGGAGCGTGCCGTTGCGCCCGACGAGCCCGCCGACGTCGAGCTTGCGCGCCGGAGTCGGCGGGAGATCCGCCTGCGGGTTCATGAGGTAGCCGCGCACCCGTCCGCCGGCATCGGCCTGCGTGATGATGCCGCCGGCGGGACCGTCGCCGAGCACGCGCAGCGTGACGGACTGTCCGTCCTTGAGGGCCGCCGACAGCAGGGCCGCGGCGGTCAGCGTGCGGCCGAGCGCCGCGGTCGCGGTCGCCGACGTCGCGTGCCGGATGCGCGCATCCTCCACCATTTCCGTCGTGACCGTCGCGACCGCCCGGACACGCTCGCCGGCCACGGTCGCGCGGACCATGTAGTCACCCATGTTGCGAGATCCTCCTATGTTCTGTTGGTGCGGGCCGGGCTCTAGGCCTCCTGCCCCGTCTAACGCGGGACCTCCGGCCGCCTCTGAGCCTGCGGCGCGGGCTAAAGATGCGCCTCCTGCCCCGTCTAACGCGGGACCTCCGGCCGCTTCTGAGCCCGCGGCGCGGGCCAAAGATGCGCCTCCTGCCGGTGCATCGGATTGACCGGACCGTGCCCCCCGCCGAGGGCCAGCGCCGCTTCGATCGCGCCGGTCACAAAAATCTTCGCGGCGCGAATCGCCGCCGGCACGTCCTCGCCGCGCGCAAGGCCGGCGGCGATCGCCGCCGAGAACACGCAGCCCGTGCCGTGCGTGTTCCGCGTGGCCACGCGCGGCGCCTCGAGATGTTCGACGCGGTCGCCGTCGTAGACGGCGTCCACCGCGGGGCCCTCGAGATGGCCGCCCTTCACGACGACGTACCGCGGGCCCAGCGCGGCGATCCGCCGCGCCGCGTCGTCCATCTCTGCCGGCGTCGTGATCGTCGCGCCGCACAGCGCCTCCGCCTCCGGGAGGTTCGGCGTCACGACGAGCGCGAGCGGCAGGATGTGGCGCCGAAGGGCGTCCACCGCCTCCGGCCGCAGCAGCGCCGCGCCGCCTTTCGCGATCATCACCGGATCGACGACGAGCCGCTCGAGGCGGTGGTGCCGGATGCGGTCGGCGACGGCCTCGATGATGGCGGCGCTGCTCAGCATGCCCGTTTTGGCGGCGTCGACGCCGATGTCAGACACGACCGCGTCGATCTGCCGCGCCACCATCTCCGGCGCGATCTCGGCGATGCCGGTGACGTCGCGCGTGTTCTGGGCGGTGACCGCGGTGACGGCCGTCATGCCAAATACGCCCATAGCGGAGAACGTCTTCAGGTCGGCTTGAATGCCCGCCCCGCCGCCGGAGTCCGACCCGGCGATCGTGAGCGCGCGTGGGATCGGCATCATCCCTGTCCTCCTAACTCTATGTCGGCGCGCTCCCGCGCGCGAGGTGGTCCCAGCCGGCGGCCCGGAGGGGCTGCCGTTCTCCGGTGGCCGTGACCATCCACCGGCCCTCGAGGTCGGGCAGCACGTCGCCGATCCGCGTGATGTCGACGCCCGCGGTTTTCGCGATCTCGTCCGCCCGTCCGTCAAACGCCGCCCCGGCGGCGAAGAGCAGTTCGTAGTCTTCGCCACCGCCGAGCGTCCAACTCTCCATCGGGACTCCGGCCGCGCGGGCGGCCTCCGGCAGCCCGCGCGGCACGGGCAGGCGCCCCGCGCCGAGGAGGACCCCGACGTGCGAGGCCTCCGCGAGATGCAGCAGATCGCTCGCCGTGCCGTCGCTCGTGTCGATCATCGCGGTCACGAGTCCCGAACGCGCAAGCGCGCCGAGCGTCCGGCCCGCGGCGACGCGCGGGACGGGGCGGCGGTAGGCCACCTCGAGCGTCTCACGTCCGTGCACGGTGGCGTCGCGGCGCTCCAGCAGGAACCGGCCCGCCGCGGCCTTGCCGGTCTGCCCCGTGATCCAGATCCCGTCGCCCGGCCTGGCGCCGCTCCGCCGCACCGGGTGTTCCGCCTCGCCGAGCACTGTGACGTCGACCGCGAGGGGACCCGGCGTCGCCGAGACGTTGCCGCCGACCACGGCGACGCCGTGAAGGCCGGCGAGCTCCGCCATCCCTCCGTACAGGTCCTCGAGCGCCGCCGAGTCCGCGGAGGCCGGAATCAGCAGCGAGACGAGGGCGTACCGCGGCACCCCGCCCATCGCTGCGACGTCGCTGAGGTTCACCGCGAGCGCCCGCCAGCCGACGTCGGCCGGCGTGCACGTCTCGCGCGTAAAGTGGATCCCCTCCACCTGCGCGTCGCAG
This sequence comes from bacterium, assembly GCA_035308905.1. Taxonomy (NCBI): domain Bacteria; species bacterium. Next base: position 24,513 of record DATGFS010000030.1, read on the forward strand.
GTCGCGAGGATCGTGGCGCCGGGTCGCAGCACCGCGGTATCGTCGCCGATGCCGAGGATCACCCCTGCCCCGCCGCCCGGGACGATCGCCCGAAGCCGTTCGATCAGCGCAAACTCGCCGAGCGCCGGTCCGCGCGGCGCCCACTCCGCGCGCGCGGCCCCCGAGACGGGCGCGGGCCCGCGCGGTCCGCCGTCAGGCCGTGCCGCCACGAGCGCGGTCGACCTCCTGTCTGAGGAGCCGCGTCGCCTCGGCCATGTCCTCCGCCATCGTCACCGCCGTGATGACCGCCACGCCGGCCGCCCCCGCGCGGATGACCGCCGCCGCGTTGCCGACGGTGATCCCGCCGATGCCGACCACGGGCAGATCGCTGGCTGCGGCGACTTCGCGGATCCGCGCGAGTCCGACGGCGTCGCCGGCGTCCGCCTTCGTGGCCGTGGCGTACACCGCGCCCACGCCGAGATAGTCGGCGCCGTCTCGCGCGGCCGCGCGCGCCTCGTCGGCCGTGGCGGCCGACACACCGAGAAACAGGGAGGCGCCGAGCAGCGCGCGCGCGGCCGCCGCCGGCAGATCCTGCTGTCCCACGTGCGCGCCGTCCGCCTCGGACGCGAGGGCGACGTCGACCCGATCGTTGACGATCAAGGCGACGCCGGCCTCGCGGCACCGCGCGCCGATCCGACGGGCCGTCTCGACGATGGTACCGGCCGGCGCGTCCTTCATCCGCAACTGCACGGCCGTCGCGCCGCCCCGGATCGCGGCCTCGGCGATCTCGAGATGCGAGCGCCCGCGGGCCTGCGACGATCCGGCCGTGATCACGTACACGCGCCAATCCCCGCGGAGCGTCCGCCGCCCCGCGCCCGGCGCGGTCACGATCGGCTCCCCCGGCCCGCTTTCGTGTCGTCGTGGCCGGCAGCGGGTCCGCCGGCCGGTATGACACGCTCGACGCGCCACGTCCCGCGCGCGGCCACCGTGCCGGGATCCAGGGCCGCCAGCGCGTCGAACAGCGCGACGCGGAACGAGCCCGGTCCCGAGGCGATCTTCGCGGCCTGCTCCGCGGCGATCTCGAAGCAGGCCAGTCCCGCCACCGCCGCGGCGAGCGCATTCTCCTCGATCGCCGCGAACGCGCCGATGCACGCGGTGGCCATACACCCGCTGCCGGTGATCTGTCCCAGCCAGGGATGTCCGAGCGGGAGGAGCACGAGGCGTGCGCCGTCCGTCAGCACGTCGACCTCGGCCGTCGCGGCGACGGCGCAGCGCAGCCGGACCGCCAACGCCGAGGCAAGGCGAACGCGGTCGTCCGCGGAATCCGCGCCGCCGTCGCTCACGGCGTCGACGCCCCGCACCATCCCCGGCCGGCCGGCCAGCGCCGCGATCTCGCCGGTGTTGCCTCGCACGCAGGCCACGCGCGCCTCGGCGAGCAGCCGCTCGACCTGGGCCGTGCGGAAAGGCGTCGCCCCGACCCCGACCGGGTCCAGCACGACGGGGATCCCCCCGGCGTTGGCGCGGCGGGCGGCCCGCACCATCGCGTCCACCGCGGCGACGGTGAGCGTCCCCACGTTCAGGACGAGCGCCCGCGCCTGCGCCACCATCGCCTCGACTTCTTCCGGCGCGTGCGCCATCACCGGCGAGGCGCCGATCGCGAGCGTCGCGTTGGCGACGTCGTTCTGCGTGACGGTGTTGGTGATGTGATGGACGAGCGGCCGCGCTTCCCGCACGCGCGCCAGCAGCGCGGCTGCCGTGGCGGGATCGATGCCGCCGTCCATCACGCCCGCGCGTCCACCTTGGCCATGTGCAGCGCGGGCCGCAGCACGCGCAGCGCCACGTAGCCGAGAATGGCGCCCGGAATGCTGGCTTCCAGGAATGCCACCTGGAAGGCCCAAAACGCGGGGTGTTTGCCGACGAGCGGCCCGACCAGGAGAACGGCCAGGGTCGCTCCGATGGGGCCCGTTCCGAGCGGCTCAAACACCGCCGCCGCGTCGTTGCGGAGCCAGCGGTAGGCGTAGCCTACGACGATGGCGCCGAACGGACTGCCGGGGAATGCGAAGACGGTTCCCGTGTGCAGCGCGTTCCGTAATATTGCCGCCACCAGCGCGGCGCCGGCCGCGTACCACGGCCCAAGAAGAACGCCCGCGATGGCGTTGACCGTGTGCTGCAGCGGGAAGACGCGCGGCCCGAGCGGCAGCGGGATGCTGAGCGGGCCGAGCACCGTTGCGATGGCCGCGAACATCGCGGCAAGAATGAGACGCCGGAGATGCAGACCCTGATCGGTCATATCGGCCACTCCTCCATTCGCTGTGCCATATCGAAGAACAGGTACTCGTACCGGGCGCTCGTCACGAAAATCTCGCGAAGCGCCGCTTCGCCCTCGGCCGAGATCTCTTCCCCGAGGCGGTCCAGCTGCCCGGCGAGCCAGCGGGCCGCCGCGGCGTATTCGTCGGACGTGTAGGCTTTGATCCAGTTCTCGTAGGCCGGGACGCGCGGCAGTCCGCGCGAGCGCAGGGTGCTCGCGATCTCCCAGTAGCCGTGGGCGCACGGCAGAATCGCCGTCACGATCGCGGGGAGCTCCGAGGTCTCCGCCACGAGGCGCAGGTGGTTCGTGTACGCGAGCGTCGTCGGCGCGGGGCGCGTGTCTTCGAGGGCCTCCGGGGAGATGCCGCAGGACCAGCACGTCTCCCGGTGCAGGTCCATCTCCACGTTGAGGGTCTGGTTGAGCAGGTCGGAGAAGCGTCCGGCGACCGCGACCTCGGCGGCGCGCGCGGACGCGAGCGCCAGCACCCGGCAGTACTCGATGAGAAAGACGTAGTCTTGCCGGAGATAGTACTGGTACTGATCGCCGGGCAGCGTGCCGTCGCCGAGGCCGCGCACGAACGGGTGCGCGAGAATCCGCCCGCGGATCGGCGCCGCGTCTTCCTGCAGCCGCGCGAAGAGGCTCATGTCTCGTCGATGCCCGCCCATCCGGCGATCACGCGGGCGTACACCCGGGCGCAGCGCACCAGATCGTCGAGCGCCACGTATTCGTCCACCGCGTGCGCCTGTCCCCAGCCGCCCGGACCGTAGACGACCGCCGGGATCCCGCGCTCGGCGAGCCAGCCCGCATCGCACACGCCGCCGGACGTCCGGTAGCCTGAGGCGGCGCCGCAGACATCCGCGTGGGCCCGCGCCACCACCAACGCCCCGGGATGCTTCGCCGGCGTCTCGAAGGCCGGGAAGACCTCGCCCCGATCCTCGATCATCGAGGATCCGCCCCAGCGGAAGGCCGGCGGATGCTCCCGCAGCCACGGGTCCGCCGCGGCGGCGGCGCGCACCGCCGCCTCGATCTCGCGGGTCACCCCCTCCATCGTCTCGCCGGGATAGAAATGCACGGTGATCCACAGGGCGCAGCGGCCGGCGACGAACGCCGGATGCCGGCCGCCCTCGATCGCCGCAGGATTGATCGTCGTCGTGCCGGGCGGGAAACCGGGGTGGGACTTCATGACGGCCCAGTGGCGTTCGAGCGTCTGCAGCGACTGCAGCACGACCACCATCTTCTCGATCGCGCTCCCGCCGAACACGCCGCCGCCCGCGTGAATCATCCGCCGGCGCATCGCGTCATGGAAGGTCTGCGGACTCTGGATGGTGATCCATCCGGTCACGACCCCGCCCTGGCCGAGCGAGATTTCGCCGCTGCTCGGCTCCAGCACGAGGGCGAGATCGGCCCGCGGCGTGTGCTCGATCGCGGTCAGCGTCCCCGCCTCCCCCATCTCCTCGCCGGTCACCGATTGGACGAAGATATCGCCGCGCGGCCGGCCGAGGGTCGCGACAACCGTTTCGAGGGCGACCAGCGCCGCGGCGATGCCGCCCTTCATGTCCGCAGCACCGCGGCCGTAGATCCGGCCCTCCCGGCGGACCGGCCGGAACGGCGGCGTGGTCCACGGCTCATCCGGGGCCGTCGACGCGACGTCGACGTGGCCGTTCAGGACCAGCGAGCGCCCTCCGCCGCGGCCGGAGAGCCGCGCCACGAGCTGCGGGTCGCCCGGATACAGCGGAAAGACGCCGACCTCCGCGTCGAGCGCGCGAAGCCGCTGCGCGAGAAACTCCTGGATCGGCCCGGTGTTGCGGCCGGGCGGACAGGGCGTTTCGAAGGCGATGAGGCGTTCGGTGAGCGCGAACAGCTCCTCGCGCCGGCGCTCGAGCACCGCGTCCAGCGCCGGCCCCCAGGGCCAGCCGTCCTTGCGGGCCGTCACGGCGCGAGATTCGCGTACAACTGATCCGCCGGCACGGGGGAGGAAATGACCTTTTGCGCGGCCATCCACCCGCTGAAGGCCGCCCAGCGTTCGCGAAGCTGGCGCTGGCTGCGGGCGTACGCGGGCAGCGTCGCCTCGAACGACCGGCGGTTGAACGCATCGTCGAGCTTCGGGTTGAGGCGGATGTAGTGCTTGAACGCCTCCTCGGGATGGGCCACGGTGAGCGCGAGCCCGCGGCCGGCCGCGCGGACAAATCGCGCCAGGACGTCCCGGCGCGAGCCGACCGCGGCGTCGCCCGCGATCAGGACGAGCTCGTAAAAGGGCGGCACGCCGTAGCGCTCCGGCTCGAACATGCCGACGGCTTGCCCCTGCATCTCGATCTGGATGCGCTCCACGTTGCGGTAGCCCCCGATCACGGCGTCGACCTTCCGCGACAAGAGCGCCGGCACGATATCGAAGCCGACGTTCACCAGCGTGACGTTGGCCTTCGTCACCCCGTCCGAGCGGAGGATCTGGTCGATCATCGCGTCTTCGAGGCCGGAGACGGCGAACCCGACGCGCCGGCCGGCGAGATCGCGTGGCCGGCGGACCCCCGAGCTCCGCAGGAACATCACGGTCGTCAGCGGCTGCGCGACGACGAGGCCGATGCTGCGCACCGGCAGGCCCTGGGCGCGGGCGAAGATGACGCCGGACTCGTAGTTGACCGCGACGTCGACCTTGCGCGCGGCGACGAGCTTGAGCGGATCGTCCGCGTTCGCCGGGACTTGGAGGTTGATGATGAGGCCGGCCTGCGTGAAGTAGCCGGCGCCGAGCGCGGCGTACAGCGGGACGTGGTCCGGATTGGGAAACCAGTCCAGCATGAAGGTGAGCGGCGTGCCCGGCGCGGCCGCCTCGGTGCGTCCGCCCGCGCCGAGCACACCGGCGAGGGCCGCCGCCGCGCCTCCGGCCACCAGGTGTCTCCGCCCGATCCGCACTCCTAGGCCTCCCATTCCGCCTGCGCGGCCGCTTCGGCCCGGCGCCACGGCAGCGCCGTCCACTCGACGAACGACACCGTCCAGAACAGCGCGGTGGCCATCACGCTGAGATAGACGATGACGGCGAAGACCAGGTCGACGTGCAGCTGCGCGTTGGCGTGGATCATGAGGTAGCCGAGGCCGCGGGTGGACCCGACCCATTCGCCGATCACGGCGCCGATCACGCTGGTCGCGATCGCGATGCGCGTGCCGGAGAACACAAACGGCAGCGCCGCCGGCACCCGCACGCGCCGGACGATCTCCGCCGGCCCGGCGCCGAGAATGACGAGCAGGTTCACCATGTCGGGATCGGCCGCCCGCAGCCCGTCCACCGTGTTCACGACGATCGGAAAGAAGACGATGAGGGCGGCCATCACGATCTTCGAGAGCGTGCCGTAGCCGAACCAAACGACGAGCAGCGGGGCGATCGCGAACACCGGCACCGTCTGGCTCGCGATGACGAGCGGGTAGACGGCGCGCTCCACGGTCCGGGACGAGAAGATCGCGAGCGCCAGGACGACGCCCACGACGAACGCGATCGCAAAGCCGAGCATGACTTCGCCGAGCGTCACCGCCGCCTCTCCAAGCAAGAGCGCGCGGTCGCCGGCGAGCACACCGGCGATCCGGCTCGGGGCCGGCAGGATGTAGAACGGGATATCGAAGACGCGCACCGCCGCTTCCCAGGCGGTCAGGATGATCGCGAGGAGCACGAGCGGCGGGACGATCCGTGCCGCGTACGCGCGCAGGCGGGCGCCCGCCGCGGCGCCGCCGGACGCCCGGGCGGGGCCCGGCGCCGCGGAGCCCGCCCTGTCCGGTGCCGGACCTCCGGCCGTTTCTGGGCCTGCGGCGCGGAGGACGCTCACGCGAACGCCTCCGACATCTCGGCGTGCAGCAGGTCGAGGATCGCCGCCTTCTCCGCGACGATACCGGGGTCCGTGGCACGCCGGGGCCGCGGCAGATCGAGCCGGCGCTCGGCGCGAATGCGGCCGGGCCGCGCGGCCATCACATAGACGCGGTCGGAGAGCAGCACCGCCTCCTCCACGTCGTGCGTGATGAAGAGGACCGTGCGGCCGAACTCCTCGCGCAGCCGGAGCAGATAGCCCTGCATCGCCGCGCGGGTCATCGCGTCGAGCGCGCCGAACGGTTCGTCGAGCACGAGCAAATCCCGCCGGCACAGCAGCGTCCGCACGAGCGCGACACGCTGGCGCATTCCGCCGGAGAGCGTCGCGGGGTACGCCCGCTCGAAGCCCTCCAGACCGAACCGCCGCAGCATCGCGCGCGCTTCCTCGCGCGCGGCCGCGCGGGGCGCGCCCTGAATCTCGAGCCCGAGGATGGCGTTGTCGAGCACGGTGCGCCAGGGCAGCAGCAGGTCCTTTTGCTGCATGTAGGCCACCTGTCCGTCGATCGCCACGGTGCCGGCGTCCGGGCGGACGAGGCCGGCCACGACGTTGCAGATCGTGCTCTTGCCGCAGCCGCTCGGACCGACCAGCGTCACGAACTCGCGCGGCCCGACGTCGAGCGACACGCCGGCCAGCACGTCCAGCCACTCGCCGTCGTGCCGGAACCGCTTCCGAAGACCCTTGATCTCCAACGCTGCCGGCATGGGCCCCTGTCCTGCGTCCTCCCGAAAAAAACGCAACGCGCCGGCCCGGAACCCCGGGCGGCGCGTCACAACCTTCCCTCCGCTGGCATTACCCAGATCAGGTTCCGGGGTCGATGGCAGGGTCGGTCGCAGCCATCCTCTCAGCCTGGTTGTCCCAAGCTCCCCCACGTGCTATTCGATTGTCGATTTCAGTATATCACACGGCCCACGAACGCAAACGCCCCGCGCGGCGGCGTCACGCCCCCCAGGTCTCCCGGAGCACGCGGACCCAGTTGCCCTGCAGCAGCTTCCCGAGATCGCCGTCCGTATACCCGCGCGCCCGGACGGCGTCGACGAGCCGCGGGAGCCCCGCGGCGTCCCGCAGCTCCGCCGGCACGGTCGTCCCGTCGAAGTCGGACCCCAGCGCGACGTGGTCGATGCCCATGCGTTCCACCATGTACTCGATGTGGTCGACCATTCGGACGATCGGCGTATCGGGGTTGCGCGCGCCGTCTTCGCGCAGGAACCCGACGGCGAAATTGAGCCCCGCGACGCCGCGGGTGTCGCGTACCGCGTCGAGCTGCTTGTCGGTGAGGTTGCGGGGGTTGCGGCAGAGCGCGTGGGCGTTCGAGTGGGTCGCGACCAGCGGCGCGTCGGTGATCGCCGCGACGTCCCAGAACCCCCGCTCGTTGATGTGCGAGAGGTCGATCATCACCTTGCGCTTGTTCAGCTGGCGCACGAGCGTCTTGCCCGCCTCCGTAAGTCCGGGGCCCAGGTCGGGGCTGCTCGGGAAGGCGCGTGTCGGCACGCCGGTGGAGAACGCGTTTCGGCGCGCGTGCGTGAGGCCGACCGACCGGAGTCCGGCGGCGTAGAAGACCTCCAGCGCGCGGCCCTCCGGATCCAGCGGTTCGGCGCCTTCGAGGTGCAGCAGCATCGCAAACGTCCCGCCGTCGAGGCAGGTCTGAATCTCGCCGGCGGTCCGGACGATTCGGACCCGGCCGCCCGACGCCTGCGCGATCTCGAGCAGCCGCCCGAACATCGACAGCATCTCGCTCTGCGCGGGCCCGAGGTCCGGACCCGCCGGCACGCCGCCGGCGGGCGCCTGCGTGTCGGGCGGCGGGACGTAGATCGCGAAGAACCCGCCGCCGAGACGGCCTTCCAGCGCGCGGGGCAGGTCGATGTGCCCTTCGGCCGACCGCTCGAAGAACGAGCGGCCGGTCCGCGTCACGCTGAGGATCGTATCGTTGTGACCGTCGAAGATCGGCGGATACGCAGCCGTCTGTGGCATGATGCCTCCTAACGAAACTTTAACTTGACCCGCCGCGACAGGAGGCGGCCGATCCGGCGCTCCATCTGCGCGCTCGCCAGGCGGGCCGCCTGCTCGGTCGCCGTGAGCGCGCGGGCGCCGCGCTCCAGCCGGACCTCGACCTGCGCCTGCGACCGCAGGGTCGGCTTCCCCGGGCCGGGGCTGTCGTGCGCGACGGGCTTTGGGGGGGATGCGGCCTTCGGCGTCGTGGCTCGCTTGGCCCGCGGCGCCGGACGCGCCCTCCGCTTCTTCGGCGCCGCACGGCGGCGGGATCGCGTCATTGGCGGAGCACCCGCCACAACTCGTCGCGCTCGGGCGGAACAAGCGGCCCTTCGCGCCCCGCGCGGCGGACACGTCGGTCGCCCGGTCCGAGGGTGGCGACGACCGTCGCCGGGACGCCCGCGTCCGCGATTGCCGCGGCCGTCCGGTCCGGCTGCGGGGTCGCCACCAGCAGGGCCCCGCTGCCGATAAGGGCGAGCGGATCGGCGCCGAGGGCGTCGCAGATCGCTCTCGTCTCCGGGAGCACCGGCACGCGGTCGGCGTCGAGGAGCACGCCGAGGCCGGACGCCGCGGCAAGCTCGTAGACCGCGCCGAGTACGCCGCCCTCCGTGACGTCGTGCATCGCGTGGGCTCCGGCGGCCGCGGCGGCGCGCGCCTCCGGCAGCACGCTCAGCCGCTCGCGAAATGCCCGGGCCCGGGAGACGCCGGCCTCGCCGAGGGCCCCGGTCAGATCGGCGCGGCGCAGGTCCGCGAGGAGCGCCGTCCCTTCGACGCCCGCGGCCTTGGTGAGCAACAGGGCGTCGCCGCTCTGCGCCGCCCCGCTTCGGAGCAGCCGGTCGCGCATCACCCGGCCGAGCGCGGTGACGACCACGAGCGTCCGCGCGAGACCGCCTACCACTTCGCTGTGGCCGCCGGCGATTTCGACGCCGAGCGAGGCCGCCGCCGCGCCGGCGTCGCGCATGATCCGGGCGAGGTCGTCCGCGGCGCGCGCCGGCGACAGGAGGATCGTCAGGACGACCGCCACCGGCTCCGCGCCGGCGGCCGCGAGGTCGTTGGTGCCGATAAGGATCGCGTACCAGCCGAGGTCTGCTCCCGCGCCGGTGATGGGATCCGTGGTGACGGCCGCGAGGCCGCTGCCGAAATCAATGACCGAGCAGTCCTCGCCGAACGACGCGTGCACGAGCACGTCGGCGCGCCGCGCGCCGAGATGCCGGTACACCAGCGCGTCGAGCACGTCCGGCGGCACTTTGCCGACCGGAAGCGGGCGCCCGGTCGCGTCACCCGTCATAGGAACCCCCGCGGCTGCGCCGAATCAACGCGGGCGATGCCCCAGACGGCGTTCGTGCTCATCAATCTCAATCGCGGCACGCCCGCCGAGGTCGCGCGTCTGGTCCGCGCGCTCCCCGGAGTGACGCAGGCCCACGCCGTGATGGGCGACTATGACGTGCTGGCCGTGATTCACGCGGAAGTCACGCGGGAGATTTCGACGCTCGTGGACGCGCACATCCGAACGATCGACGGTGTGGCGAAGGTCGTGACCTGCGTCGCGGTGCCGACGTAGCCGCTACACCGCAACTCGGGGCGTAATCACCGTCATCGTCTGAAGAATCTTGAGGGCCACCTCGAGGGCCCTGAGGCCGTCCTCTCCCGACACCAGGGGCACCGTTTCGCCGCGGACGCATTGGATGAAGTGCGTCAGTTCCGCCCGCAGAGGCTCGCCGGCCGGCACGGTGAGCCGCCGTTCGTCCCCGCCGCGCCGGACCGTGAGCTGCTGACCGAGGTAGTTGAGGTGGATGAAGCCGTCCGGCAGGGTGATCTCGAGTTCGGCCGCCTTGACCGGCGAGACCCGGCTCGCGACGAAGCTGGCCATACACCCGTTGCGGAGGGTCAGATGGGCGACCGCGAGATCCTCGTCGTCGCCGTGGATCGCCGCTCCCACCGCGCTGACACGCGACACCGGCGCGTGCATCAGGTGAAGGATGATGTCGAGATCGTGGATCATGAGGTCGAGCACCACCCCGACGTCCATGATCCGCCGCGGGTTCCAGGGCCGGACGCGGCGCACCTGCACAAACAGCGGATCGGTGACGAGGTCGCGCAGGCGCTGCACCGCGGGTTTGAACCGCTCCACGTGCCCGACCAGCAGCACGAGCCCTCGCCGCTGCGCGAGCTCCACCAGTTCCGCGGCTTCGTCCACACTGGTCGTGATCGGCTTTTCGACCAGCACGTGGATGTCGTGCTCGAGGAAGTCGCGCGCGATCTCGTAGTGGAGCGCCGTTGGGACGACGAGGCTGACCGCGTCCACCCGCCCGAACAGGTCGCGGTAGTCGCTGAAGCCCGTCGTGCTGTAGCGGCGCGCGAAGCCGGCGGCCTCGCGTGCCGCGGTGTCGACCACCCCGGCCAGCATGGCGCCCGGCAATTGATGATAGATGCGGACGTGGTGCTGCCCCCACTGGCCCAGGCCGACGACGCCGATGCGGATCGGTCCGGTCACGACGAACTCTTTCCCGGGTCGAAGCGCCGCACGGCCTCGATGATCCGCTCGAGGTCCGTGTCCGTGACGGCGGGATGGACCGGGACGCTCAGCGCCTGCTCGGCCGCCCGGACCGCCTCGGGACACCGGCTTTCACCGAAGCGCGCCCGGTAGAATGGGGTCAGATGAATCGGCGTCGGGTAGTACACGCGCGAGCCGATCCCTTCTTCCTCGAGGTGCCGGCGCAGGCGGTCGCGGCCCCGCGCCACCCGCACCGTGTACTGGTGGAAGACGTGCGTGTACCCGTCGGGCGTGACGGGGCATCGCAGCCAGTCGAGGCCGGCGAGCCCGTCCGAGAGCCGCGCGGCGTTTCGCCGCCGCCGGTCGTTCCAGCCGTCCAGGCGGCTCAACTGGCCGATGCCGATCGCGGCCGCCATCTCGGTCATCCGGTAGTTGTAGCCCTCCGCCTCGTACAGGTACTGCTGGCGTTCCCCGCCGCGCACGAAGAGTCGCGCCCGGTCGGCCACGTCCGGGTCGGAAGTCGTGGCCATGCCGCCTTCGCCCGTGGTCATGTTCTTTGACGGATAGAAACTGAAGGCCGCCGCGCGGCCGAGGGCCCCGGCGCGGCGGCCGCGGAACGCGGCCCCGTGCGCCTGCGCCGCGTCCTCGATCAGCGTGAGGCCGTGGGAGGCCGCCAGCGCCTCAAACCGGTCGATGGCACACGGCAGCCCGTACAGGTGCACGAGGAGGACGCCCCGCGCGCCGGGCGTCCGCCCCAGCGCGTCCGCGGTCGACTCGGGGTCCAGGTTGAATGTGCGCGGATCGATGTCGGCGAAGACCGGTTCCGCCCCGCACGACAGGATCGTGGCGGCCGTCGCGCCGTATGAGAAGGCGGTCGTGATGACGCGGTCTCCCGGCCGGATGTCGGCCGCCCGAAGCGCCGCCATGAGCGCCGTGGTCCCCGAACTGGCCGCCACCGCATGGGAGGCTCCCACGTAGGCGGCAAAGGCCTGCTCGAAGTCCGCGACCCGCGGTCCGGCGACGAAATGTCCGGAATCCAGGACTTCGAGGACTCGGCGTTTGTCCTCGTCGGAGATCAGAGGCTGGGCGATTGGGATGAGTCGGCGCGAGGTCGTCGGCATTATCCGATTGGCCGGGCTATGCTCGTGAATCCGAACGATTGTTCTCCACCCGGCGGGCATTTCCTGCGCCCCCGCGTCACTTGCCGCCCTCGATCTGCTGCTGGAGCGCCTTGAGCATGCCGTCGATGTTCTCCCGCATCTTCACCCGCAGCAGTCCGGTCAGCAACCGGCCGATCAGCGGAATCCCGAACTCGAACCGGACCGTGATCGTGGTGCGCGTGCCGCCGCCGTCGGCGGCGAACTCCCACGTGCCCTCGTAGCTGTCAAAATCCCCGTCCCGCTGCCGGAAGCGGCAGCGGTGGGCGGCGTCGTCCCACTCGTCCTCCTCCACCCAATGGATGCGGCGGCCTTCGACGATGCCGACCCATTCTGTCAGCGTCGGCACCTCCCCGTTTCGTTCCAGGACGGTCACGCGCTCGAGGTCCGGCATGAAGCTCGGGAAGTCTTCGACCCGCCGCGCACGCGCATAGACCGTGTCGAGCGGCGCGCGGATGACGATCGATGCGCTGACCTCGGGCATGGAGCCTCCCGTCCGGGGCGTGAATTACGTGGCGGGCCCGCGGGCCCGCCGCGACAGTTGATTATCGCCCGCCCGTGACGTCGAGAATGGCGCCGGTCGTGTAGGACGCCGCGGGCGACAGCAGCCAGAGAACCGCTTCAGCGACTTCGTCGGCCGTTCCCCCCCGCCCCATCGGGATGGTGGGAGCGAGGCGCGCCGGACGGTCCGGATCGCCGGCGGTCGTGTGAATGTCGGTCAGAATCAGTCCGGGGCGGACCGCGTTCACGCGAATGCCTTCCGCCGCGACCTCTCGCGCCAGCCCGATCGTGAAAGTATCGACCGCGCCTTTGGAGGCGGCGTAATGCACCCACTCGCCCGGTCCGCCGAGGCGCGCCGCCGCCGATGAGATATTGACGATGACGCCGCCCCGGCCGCCGTGCCGCGGGGACATCCGCCGGACCGCCTCGCGCGCGCACAAGATGGTCCCGGCCACGTTGGTGCCCAGGACGCGCGAGAGGTCGCCCGCCGCAAGGCCGTCGAGCCGCCCCGGCCGGCTCGACACGCCCGCGTTGTTCACCAACGCGGTCACCGGGCCGAGGACGCGGGCCGCCTCCGCGAACAGCGCGACGACGTCCGCTTCGTTGGACACGTCGCCCCGGATCGCGCGGGCCCGGCCGTCCGCCGCTTCGATGCGGCGGACCACCTCCACCGCGGCCCGCTCGTCCCGGACGTAGTTGACCGCGACCGCATAGCCGCGCGCGCCGGCGAGGCGGGCCACCGCCGCCCCGATTCCACGGCCCGCGCCCGTGACGACCAGGACCTGATCGCCGCTAGGCATGCAGTTCGAGCACGTCGCCGTCGTCGAGGACGTGCTCGCGTTGGACCATCTGGCCCTCGTAGGTGTGGCTTCCCCAGACCCGCGCGTACTTCAAGCGCTCGGCGAAGTCTTTGTGGACGACGGCGGCGACTTCCTCGACCGTGATGCCGCGACGGAATACGTACGGCACCGACTTGTCGGCGCGCCGGCCGGGCGCCTTGGTGTAGACGCGGATCACTCCGAGCAGCCGGAACAGCTCCAGCCTCAGCGTCTCCAGCCCCTCGCCCGTCTCCGGCGACACGGGCAGGATCTCGAACCGCGCGCCGTACGCCTCACGCAGCAGTTCGAGGCGCACGCCCGCGTCCGGCGCGTCGCTCTTTGTGGCGACGAGGAGCGTCGGCGTGGGTTTCGTGGCGGCCGGCTTTGATTCCATCGTGGCCGGGAGCGGAGCGGACGGCGGCGGCGCGGACGGCATCGGCCCCTGCGGCCCGCGGGCGGGCCCGAACTCGACCCGGCCCTCTGTCGTGAGCGCCATGACCGCGTCCATCGAGGCGAGCAGGTCGTCGTCGGCGAGATCCGCCACGAGCAGCGCCCCGTCGGCCTGCCGGATCAGCGCGAAGAGCCACGGCTCCGCCGTCTCCGGCGCGATCGGCGGCAGGTCCACCAGCTGGATGTTGATGTCTTCGAACGGCACCATCCCGGGCAGCGGCGTTCGTGTGGAAAACGGATACGGCGCGACGACCGGGTTCGCGTTCGTGAGCGCGGCGAGCAGGCGCGACTTCCCGGCGTTCGGGGCGCCGACGAGCGCGATCTGGCCGGCTCCCTCGCGCGGCACGTGGTGCCACGTCGGCCCCTTCGCCGCGGCCTTCTTGCTGCGCGCCGCCTCCGTCCGGATTTTGGCCATGCGGCGGCGGATGTCCGCGCGCATGTGCTCCGTCCCCTTGTGCTTGGGGATCGTCGCCATCATCGCGTCCAACGCCTCGAGCTGCTCGTCGGGCGACGTGGCCTGCCGGAACCGGCGCTCGGCCTCGAGATATTGCGGTGTCAGGTTGGCGGGCATAGCGCTCGCGCTTTATTGTAGCGTGTCGGCGCTCCCGGCGGCCACCCCGAGATACGCCTCTCGGACGCGCGGACTGTGCCGCAGCGCATCCGCGGTGCCGGCGAGCGCGATGCGGCCCGTCTCCATCACGTACCCCCGGTCGGCGTGCTCGAGGGCGACGGCGACGTCCTGCTCGACGAGCAGCAGGCTGGTCCCCCGCCCGCGCAGCCGGTCGACCGTTTCCATCAGCGCCTGCACGGCGATCGGCGCGAGGCCGAGCGACGGCTCGTCGATCAGCAGGAGGCGCGGCCGCGCCATGAGGGCCCGGGCGAGCGCGGCCATCTGCTGCTCGCCGCCGCTCAACTGGCCGGCGGGGAGATGGAGGCGCTCGCCCAGGACGGGGAAGAGGTCGAGGACGTCGCGCAGATCCGCGGCGACCGCGGCGCGGTCTGAGCGCGCGTATGCCCCGACGAGGAGGTTCTCCCGCAGCGTCAGATCCGCGAAGAGGCGGCGGCCCTGCGGTACGTGCGCCATGCCCAGTCGCACGATCGCCTCCGGCGGCAGGCCGGTGATGTGCCGTCCCTCCCAGCGCACGCGGCCGCGCCACGGCCGCAAGAGTCCGGAGATCGCCCGCAGCAGCGTCGACTTGCCGGCGCCGTTGCTGCCGACGAGCGCGACCACCTCTCCCCGCCGCACCTCCAGCGCGACCTCCCAGAGCACCTGGACGCTGCCGTAGCCGGCGCCGAGTCCCTCGACGAGGAGGAGCGGCTCGGTCATCGTGGGTCCGCCTCGCCCCGCGCGGCGTGGCGCGGTCCGAGGTACGCCGCGATCACGGCGGGATCGGACGTGACCTCTTGCGGCGGCCCCTCCGCGATCTTCGAGCCGTGGTGCAGGACGACGACGCGGCGGCACAGCCCCATCACGACGCGCAGCACGTGCTCGATGACGAGCAGGGTGATCCCCTGCTCGTTGATGCGGCGCAGGAGCGCCATGTCCGCCTCGGTCTCGGCGGGCGTGAGGCCGGCCATCACCTCGTCGAGCAGCATGAGGCGGGGACGCAGCGCGACCGCCTTCGCGAGCTCGAGGCGGCGGAGGTCCGGGGTCGTCAGCGCGCGCGCCGGAAGGTCGCGCTTCGCGCCGAGGCCGACCCCGTCCAAGACCTCGTCGGCGCGGCGGAGCGCGTCGGCGACCCCGGCGGCGGGCTGCGCGCGGAACAGCATCGGGACCGCGACGTTCTGGCGGACCGACATATTGCGGAACGGCTGGGCGATCTGGAACGTCCGGGCGATCCCGAGCCGCGCGATCGCCGCCGGCCGGCGTCCGGTGATGTCGGTCCCGTCGAACTCGACGCGGCCGGCGGCCGGCGCCTCCATGCCGGTGATCACGTTCACAAGGGTGCTCTTGCCGGCGCCGTTCGGCCCGATGAGTCCCACGATCTCGCCGGCCTCGATCGCGACGTCGACCCGATTGATCGCCGCGAGACGGCCGAAGAACTTGCTCACTCCCGTCGCGGCCAGCAGCGGCATCAGACGCGGTTCTCCTGGAGAGCCTCGCGGATCGACGCGCGCAGCGCCGCGGCACGTCCGCTGCCGGGCCGGGCCTGGAAGAGCTCGGCGAGGCCCCGCGGCGCGAAGATGACGAGCGCGCAGACCAGCGCGCCGAAGAAGACGTTGTGGAGGAACAGCGAGACGTTGGTCAGCGTGACGTCGAGGCTCTTCAGAATGACCGCCCCGGCGGCGGGCCCGAGGACCGTGCCCGGTCCGCCAAACAGCGCCATGACCACGGCCTGGACGGTGAAGTCGATGTTGAAGACGGTCGGCGGGTCGATAAAGGTGAGCCAGTACGCGTAGATGCCGCCGGCGGCGGCGAACAGGAACGCGTTCGCCGCGTACGCGAGGATCTTGAAGGGGAGCGGCTCGATGCCGAGCACCTGGGCCGCGTCCTGGTTCTCGCGGATCGCCGCGATCGCGTAGCCGGCGCGCGTCCGCGGCAGCGCGAACCCGGCGAGCACCGCCAGCGCCAGGCCGGCCAGCATCCAGTAGTAGAAGACCTTGAAGTCGCCCGCCGGCGGCAGGTTCATCCCGGATCCGCCGCCGGTAAGCTCGAGGTTCGCGGTGAGCTGGCGCAGCACGAGCATGAACCCGAGCGTCGCGATCGCAAAGTAGTGGCCGCGCAGCCGCAGCAGCAGGGCTCCCATCGCCACGGCCGAGGCCGCGGCCAGCAGGCAGCCGGCCGGCAGCGCCGCGGGAAACGGCAGATGCGCCCGCACCATGAGGATCCCGGTCGTGTAGGCGCCGATGCCGATGAACGCCGCGCCGCCGAAGTCGGGGTAGCCGGTGTAGCCGCCGATCAGGTTCCACGCCGATGCGAGGATCCCGAACAGGAAGATGCCGGTGATGATCCGGACGTAGTACGTGTTGAGGAGTCCCGGCAGCACGAGCGCCACGACGAGCGCCGCGGCCGCGACGGCGAGGCCGCGCGCGTCCCCCCTGTGAGGGACTAGCGAGGCGGGACGCTTTGGCTCACGCCGTAGGCCTGCGCCGGCGTCGCGGCGGGTCATCCGCGGAACCGCGCCGCGCGCCCGAACAGCCCCGCGGGACGCACCAGCAGGACCAGAATCAACGCGCTGAACGCGACGATGTAGTCGTAGTTTGGACCGAGCCAGCCCGCCGCGTACGTCGTCAGCAGGCCGAAGATCAGCCCGCCCGTCAGCGCCCCGGCGACGCTGCCGAGCCCGCCGAGCACGCAGACGACAAACCCGATGAACGTGAAGTTGGCACCCATCGCCGGGTAGATCGGAAAGCTCATGCCGGCCAGGCCCCCGGCGATGCCCGCCGTCGCCAGCGCGATTGCGAAGGTGAGCGCGTACACGTGGCCGATCGGAATGCCCATCAGGCGCGCGGCGTCCTGATCGGACGCCGTGGCGCGGATCGCGGTCCCCAGGCGGGTCCGGCTCATCAGCAGGTGCAGCAGGAGGGCGACGAGGAGCGCGACCGCGAGGGTCATCAGGCGGACGGCCGGCACGATGACCGGACCCAGGTGGAGGGCGCGGCCCGAGTAGGCCGTCGTCACGGCCCGCACGTCGGCGGTCCAGACCGCGAGGGCCCCGTTCGTGATCAGGAGATCGAAGCCGAACGTCAGCAGGAACGTGATCAGGAACGACGCGCGGATGACCTGGTTGACCACCACGCGCTGCAACCCGTAGCCGAGGACGAACAGCGCCGCGCCCGCGATCGGCAGCGTCGCGAACGGGTCGATGCCGTAGAGCGTGAACAGCCAGTACGTCGTGTACGCGCCCAGCATGACGAACGCGCCGTGCGCGATGTTGATCACGTTGAGCACGCCCCAGACGAGGGACATGCCGAGCCCGACGGTCGCGTAGGTGCCGCCGATCAGGAGGCCGTTGACCGCGTTCTGCAGCGCGATCTGAACAGCCGGGCTCACGGGGACGGGGCCGTTACTTGCGCGCCGTCCACACCGGCGTCGGGTACATCGCCTTCGCGGCCGCCACGTTCCCGGGCCAGACCGTCACCACTTTGCCGTGCTGGATTTGGACGGTGACCATCGGTTTGTAGCTGTTGTAGCCTTTGTCGTTGAATTTGATCCGGCCGTAGAACGTGACCAGGTCGAGCGCGGCGAGCGCGTCCCTTACCTTCTGCCGGTCGATGCCGCCGGCGTTCTGGATTGCGAGCTGCAGGGCGAGGCCGCCGGCGGAGCCGTTCGCGGCGTGGTAGTCGGGCTCGAAGCCGTACCGCTTCGTGAACGCTTCGCTGTACTGCCGCGTGGTCCCGAAGAGCGGCCCGTTGTACTTCACATCGGGCGTCCACTGCGACGAGGCAAAGACGTACTCGGCCGCGGGGCCCAGCGCTTTGACGAAGTCCGGCGTCGTCGGGCCGACCGTGAATCCGAAGAACTTCGCGTTGACCTCGAGGCTCTGCGCCTGCCGCATCGCGACGAGGGATTCCTGCAGGTGGCCCGACTCGATGATGACGTCCGCGCCGGCGGCCTTGATCGCGGTGAAGGGCGCGCTGAGATCGTTCGCGCCGACCGGATACTTCTGGAAGTAGACGACGCGCATGCCGTTGCGGTCGGCCCAGTCCCGGGCGCCGTTCGCGACCTCGAGCGAAAACAGGTCGTCGGCGGCGATGATGGCGACCGTCGCCGGCCGCGGCGACAGCGAGGCCGCGCACTGCAGCATCGCCGCCGCGTAGTCCGCGGCCGGACTGCTGACGCCGAATGTGTACTTGTACCCCTGCTCGAAGATCTTCGCGGCCGCACCGTTCGAGTCGACCATCGGCATCTTGTACTTCTCGGCGATGCCGGCGTCGGCGAACGTGGCCGGGCTGCCGTAGGGCCCGAGCAGAAACGCGACGCGGTCCTGCGTGATGAGACGGTCGGTGAGCTCCGCGGAGGTCTGCGGCTTGCTCTGATCGTCGTAGTAGACGATCTGGACCTTGTAGGTGTGCGGGCCCGCCTTGATGCCGCCGCGGGCGTTTACGGCCGAGGCCCAGAGGTCGTAGCCCTGCTTGGCCAGCGCGCCTTCCCGCGCGTCCGCGCCCGTCGCCGCGAGGGGCGCGCCGAGCTTCAGTATCTCCTCGCCGTGCAGCGCGCCCGCGGTGACGCCGAGGGCCCCCACGACGATGATCGCGGCGATCGCGATCGGTACGCGGCTCTTGGAACGCACCATGCCCATCCCTCCCGGCCGGCCACCCGGCCCCCCGAACGGCGCCCCGCCGGTGCCGGTAGAGTTAGGAGGCTTTACTCGCGAGGCGCGGCCGTCCCTGCCCGGGTCAGCAGATAGGATGGATGGTGAAAGCCCGTCGGCGCATAGAGTTCGTGGTGCGTGAACCGAAAGCCGAGTTTCTCGAGCACCCGCCGCGAGGGCGCGTTGTCCGGATGGTGACCGGCAAACAGCGCCGCGGCGCCAATCGTCTCGAACGCGAACGTCACGACCGCCTGCGCGGCCTCCGTGGCAAGCCCCTGCCCCCAGTACGGGGTCCGAAGATGAAAGCCGAGTTCGTAGATGCGGTCCTCCGGGCGATACGGCCGCAGGCCGGCGCAGCCGGCGTGCTCGCCGCCCGCGAGCAGAAAGATCGGCCAGTACTGCACGCCGTGCGCGCGCATCGACGCGATCTCGGAGCCGAGCCGCGCCTCCGCGGCGTCGGCGGACAGCGGGCCCCCGATCAAGCGTGTCACTCCGGGATCACCCCAGAGGGCCAGGGCCAGCGGCAGATCGTCCGGCTGCCAGCGCGCGAAGCCGAGCCGGGCGGTCGTGAGAAAATACGCCCGGGGCACCGTCACCCCCGGCCGCGTCCGGCGACCGGCAGCGCGCGAACTGCGGGGACCAGCTCTGCGCCCCAGCGCTCCAGGACGGCGGGGTCGTAGACCTTCGCTTTCTCCGATCCCAGGATCACCGTGTCGATGCCCAGGCCGGCCAGGGTCCGGCAGTAGTCGATCGCCTGTGTGATCGACGTCGTCTCATTCGGCGTGGCGCGCCGCGAGACGTGGACCGTTTTTTCGATGGCGTCGTACGGCCGGCTGAGCCGCTCGCAGTGCCCGCGCAGCACGGCCAGCTTGTGGGCGAGCTGCTCGAAGGTGAGGCGGTCCTGAAGATTGCAGGCGTCGGCATACTGGGCGACCATGCGCAGGGTTTTCCGCTCGCCTTCGCCGCCGATCAGGATCGGCGGATGCGGCCGCTGCAGCGCCTGCGGCACGTTAAGGGTCCGCTCGAGCTGGTAGTGCCTGCCGCGGAACGGCTTCGCCCGGTCGTACTTCCCCTCGTCCGCCCACATCTGCAGCGCGATCTGCAGGGTCTCTTCGAGGCGCTCGAAGCGCTCGGCGCGGGCTGGAAACGGGATCCCGAGCGCGCGATGCTCCTCCTCGAACCACCCGGCGCCGACGCCGAAGATGGCGCGCCCGCGCGACAGCACGTCGAGGCTGGTGACCTGCTTGACCAGCGCGCCGGGATGCCGGTAGGTGGCGGAAACGACCATGGTGCCGAGCTTGATCGTGCTCGTGACGCCGGCCATAAACGCCAGGACGCCGTAGGCTTCGAGCATTTCGCGGTCGGTCACGCCGGACCCGACCGGCGGTTCGTCCCAGAAGAAATGGTCCCATACCCAGAGACTCTCGAACCCCGCGGCCTCGGCGCGCCGCGCCATCGCCGCGATCTCCGGGCCGAGCTTCGCCGGCCCGCCGGGCGCGGTGAAGTTGGCCACGCTCAAGCCGATGTGCATGCTACCGGCTGCCGCCCGCGACGCCCGCTGGCTTGGCGTGCTTCATCTCCTTGAACACCCCGTCTGCGACGTCCAGGATCTTATCGACGTCCGCCTGCGTGTGGGCTGCGGACATGAACCACGGGCGCGGCACCGCGAAGACGCCGTTTGCGAGCAGCCCGTGCGAGAACTCGGTCGCGCGGGCGAAGTCTTCGCCGGACCGTTCGCGGATGGTCGTCAGGTGGTCCAGACCAAAATGCACCTGGAACATCGACTTCACGCCCGTGATCGCCAGCGTAATCCCGTGATCCGTCGCGAGCCGCTTCAAACCGCCGCACAGCCGCTCGGTCATCACGTCGAGCTGGCGGTACACGTCCCCCTCTTCCAAAACCTTGATCGTGGCGAGGCCGGCGGCCATGGACACGGCGTTTCCGGAGAACGTGCCGGACTGGCTGATCCGCCCCTGGTCCTCGGACGGTCTGCCCGTCGGCGTGACCAGCCGGTCCATCAGGTCGCGCCGGCCGGCGTACCCGCCGATCGGGAAGCCGCCGCCCAGGATCTTGCCGAGCGTCACGAGATCCGGCTTGATGCCGTAATGCTCGCTCGCCCCGCCGAGTCCCAAGCGGAAGTTGGTCACCACCTCGTCCAGGATGAGCGGGATGTCGCGCTTGGCCGTCGCCTCGCGGATCGCGTGGATGAACTCGCGCGTCGCCGGCACGCAGCCCATCCCAAAGCCGGCGACCGGCTCCATGATCACCGCGGCCAGTTCGTCGGCGTGCGCGGCGATGAGCGCGGTGGCCCGCTCGGGATCGTTGTAGGGCAGGATCACCAAATCCCGCAGGGTGCTCTTCGCGACGCCGCTGTGATTGAGGGACGGCTCGGGGGCGTCGACGGGACCGGCGATGGTGCTCGTGCTGACCTGCACGAGATCGTGCTGGCCGTCGTAGTTGCCTTCGAACTTGGCGACCTTGTCGCGCTTCCGGTAGGCCCGGGCGACCCGGATCGCCATCAGCGTGGCCTCGGTGCCGGTGTTGACGAAGCGGACCATCTCGGCGCAGGCCATGTGCCTGCGCACCTTGCGCGCGAGTTCCACCTCGAGCTCCGTCGCCATGCCGGGCAGCGGCCCCGAGGACAGCCGCTCCCGGACCGCCGCCATGACGGGAGCCGGCGCGTGGCCGAGAATGTGGATGCCGAGGCCCATCACGAGGTCGATGTACGTGTTGCCGTCGATGTCGGTCACGTAGGCGCCTCGGGCGTCCCGGAAGTACAGCGGGTACGGCGAAATGGCCTTGGTGTTGGCGGCGACGCCGCCCGGCAGTACGAGCTTGGCCTCCTCGTACACCGCCCGGGACTTCTGGGTGCGGCTCCTCACGCGTTCTTCGAAGATGCTGGCCATGCGCTCCCCCTCACCGCGAAATTTCGACGCCGTATCGCGCCGCGTCGACCCCCACCGCATCCTGCAGCCGCCCGATTCCGTCCCGATCCAGCAGGCGTACCAGGCCCCGCGCCGCCTGCCGCGGCATGCCGGGGCCGCCGTAGACGAAGCCGGTGTACACTTCCACCAAGGTGGCGCCGGCTTTGATCTTTTCGTAGGCATCCTCGGCGGTCATGATCCCTCCGACGCCGATGATCGGCACCCGCCCGCCGGTGGCGCGGTAGAGGACGGCCACGGCGTCCGTGGCGAGCTGCCGGAGCGGCCGCCCGCTGACACCGCCCGGTTCGCGCGCGGCCGGGCTCCCCAGCCCTTCGCGGCGAACGGTGGTGTTGGTGGCGACCAGGCCGTGCGCCCGGCCCTGCACCGCGTCCGCGACCGCCTCCAGCTCGTCCCTCGTCATGTCGGGCGCCACCTTCACGAACACGGGCTTCTCGCCGAGCGCGCGGTTGCGCGCGGCGACCGCGTCGAGCAGCGGCACAACGTTCTCGCGGGTTTGAAGCGACCGCAGCCCGGGCGTGTTGGGCGAGGAGACGTTCACGACGATGAAGTCCGCGTGCGGATGAAGCCGCTCCAACACCCGCACGTAATCCGCCGCGGCGTCCTCGATCGGCGTGTCCTTGTTCTTGCCGACGTTCGCGCCGAGCGGGATCGGATATCGGCCGGTCCGGCGGGCCGCCGCCATGCGGGCGGCGACGACGTCCGCGCCCGGCGAGTTGAACCCGAGGCGGTTGATGAGCGCACCGTCCTCCGGCAGCCGGAACAGCCGCGGTCTCGGGTTGCCCGGCTGAGGCCGCGGCGTGACGGTGCCCACTTCGACGAAGCCGAATCCGAGGCGGGGCCACGCCCACAGCGCGCGCGCGGCCTTGTCGCAGCCGGCGGCGAGGCCGATCGGCGAGGGAAATCGCAGCCCGCAGGCCTCGACGGCGAGCCGGGGATCGGCCGGCGCCGCGGCGACCCCGAGCCGGCTCCACACCGTCCCCGCGGCGCCGAGCGCCGCGAGCGCGAGTTCGTGGCTGCGCTCGGGGTCCAGCCGGAACAGCGCCGGTTTGACCAGCCGGTCGTACATCGCGGGCGTCCGCCGCTACCCCGCCTGCTCCAGTTCGCGGCGGACGGCGTCGGCAAATTGCGTCATGATGCCGTCCGCTTTGTGCTGGATGATGCCGTGTCCGAGCGTGCCTAATTTCCCCAGAATGGTGGTCTCGGACGCGATGCGAAGCGTCGATGCCGCGCCGTCGCCCTCGATCGTGAGGTCCAGCGTGACCTTGAGCGAGCTGCCCATCGCGGAGTCGCGGCCGGTGGCCTGCGCCTTCAGGCGGCGGTGCTCCTCGACCTCGAGGACGCGGATGTCCATCGGAAACCGCACCGTGAACGGCCCCACCCGCTCGCTGACGACGCACTCATAGCGCTCGTGCGGCACCACGGTGCGCGCGTCGCGGCATCCCGGCAGGCACCGGGTGACCCGTTCGACGTCCCAGAGGAAGGCCCACACCCGGTCGCGGGGCGCGCCCACCGCGAGCTCTTTCTCGAATTTCATCTCGCGGCCCCCGGCATCTAGACGGCCGGCGTCTGCAGTTCGCCGCGCGGCTTCCCGACGATCTCGCCGCCCTCCATGACCACCTGGCCGCGGACGATCGTGTAGACGGGCAGGCCCTTGACCTTGAAGCCGTGGAACGGCGTGAGCTTGTTCTTGCTGTGGAGGCGGTCCTGGTCGATTGTGCCGTCCTTGGTCATGTCCACGATCGTGACGTCGCCGTCGGCGCCGCGGCCGAGATGCCCCTTGCGCGGCCAGAGGTTCCACGCCCGCGCCGCGCCCTCCGCCTGCACCTTGACGTAGTGATTGAGCGTCATCCGTCCGGCGTTGACCTGCGTCAGCATGAGCGGCACGTTGGTCTCCACGCCGGGCCACCCCGCGGCCGCCTTCCAGATGTCGCCCATCCGGTCGTCGAACATCTTCTCATCCCGCGTGTGGGGGGAATGGTCGGTCCCGAGGACCTCGATGGTCCCGTCGAGCAGGCCGCGCCACAACGCCTCGGCGTGCTCGCGGGACCGCACCGGCGGATTGATCTTCAGCATGGACCCGAGGTTCATCCGCACCATGTCCTGCCCTTCCATGAGGAGGTAGTGCGGGGTCGTCTCGCCCGTCACGTCGACGCCGCTGTCCTTTCCCCGGCGCACGAGGTCCACGCCCTCCGCGGCGCTCATGTGGTAGATCATCAATTTGCTCTTGGCCTCGCGCGCGAACAGGATCGCCCGGGAGATCGCCTCGGCCTCCGCGACGGACGGCCGCGACTCGAGGTGCGCGAGCGGGTCCGTCCGGCCGGCGTCCTGCAGCTTTTTCCGCAGATAGAGGATGATCCCGTTGTCCTCGGCGTGCACGCCGCACCGCAGGCCCGTCTGCGCGACGATCCGCCACGCGTCGATGATCTCGCCGTCCTGCGGCGCGGGGACGTTGCCCACCGTCTCGCCCATGAAGACCTTGTAGCCGACGACGCCGGCGTCGGCGAGCGGCAGAATCTCCCGGCCGTTGCCTTCGACGATCACCGCGTAGAGGCCGAAATCGACGTACGAGACGCCGCGCGCGCAGGCGACCTTGGCGTGAAAGCCCTCCACGCTCGAGGTCAGCGGGTTCGTGTTCGGCATGTCGATGACGGTGGTAATGCCGCCCGCGGCGGCGGCCTGCGACCCGGTCGAGAAGTCCTCTTTGTAGTCGAGGCCCGGCACGCGGAAGTGGACGTGCGGGTCGATGAGCCCCGGCAGCACGTGCAGTCCGGTCGCGTCGATGGTGCGCGCGGCCGCGGGCAGGTCGTCGCGGACCAGGATCTCGAGGACCCGGCCGCGCTGGATCACCAGATGGCCGCGGCGGCTCGCGGCCGGGCTCACGATCGTGCCGTTCTTGACGATCAGATCGACCGCCATTCGCGCCTCCCTGACGCGGGTCCGCTCACGGACGAAGACGCGGCCGCACGCGTTCGGCGAGGAGCCGCATGGCGCCCGTCACGATCTCGTGCGGCATCCCGGGGAAGTTCACCCGGAAGATCATCGTCGTAGCGCCGGTCAGCGCCGCGCACCGGTTCACCTCGTCAGCGCAGCGCGCTGGATCGCCGAGGATGAAGCGGTCCTGCGCAAGCCCCTCGAAAGCCTGCGTCATGTCGTCGCCCGCCGGCAGCGCGCGGTGCTGCCCCCAGGCCACGTACGCCTCGTACTTCTTCTCCACGTACGGGCGCGCGAGCTCGATCGCGCGGGCGGCGGTGTCCGCGACGAACAACTCGCGGCGCATCGGCAGCTCCGCGGGAAACGGCTTGCCGGCGCGCGTGAGGGCCGCGCGGTAGATGCCGGTCTGCCGGACGATCGTCGCCAGCGTCGCGTGCGGATTGATGACCCACGTGTCGCCGAGCTCCGCCGCGCGCTCCACGGCGCGGTCGTTGTTCGCCGCCATCCACACCGGCGGGCCGGGACGCTGCAGCGGCCGCAGGCCGATGCGGACGCCGTCGAGCCGGCAGTACGGCCGGTCGAGCGTCGCCGGTTCGCCCGCCCACAGCTGCCGGATCACGCGGAGATGCTCCCGCAGGCGCCGGACCCGCTCGCCTTTACCGACGCCGAAGGCCCGATCTTCGACGTCTCGGTAGCCGAGGCCCACGCCGAAGATGAACCGGCCGCCGGTGATCACGTCGAGGGACGCCGCTTCCTCGGCCAGCGCCGCGGGGTTGAGGAGCGGCAGCAGGTAGATGGAGACGCCGATGCGCATCGTGCCGGCCTCGGCCGCCGCCCGGGCCACCGAGACCGCCGGCTGCAGCATCGCGAACTCGCTGATGAGGTAGTGCTGCCCGAGTACGATGAGATCGAAGCCGAGGCTCCTCGCGAGGCGGACCTGTTCGAGGATCTCGTTCCACCGGTCCGCGAGCGAATCACCCGGCGGGTGCTGATTGACCAGCATCAGGCCGACCCGCATGCCTACACCTTCGCGTCGGCGAAGGACCCGGCCTTCGTCAGAAGAACCCGGGGCCCCCAGCGTATTCGCGTCGGTTCAGCGAATTCGTTGGGGCGGGCGTCCGGCCTCCGCGGGGGTCGCGGGGCCCGCGGCCAGATACCGCCCCGGCAGCGTCCGACCGATCACGCCGGCCAGCCAGCGCGACGTGCCGGCGACGGCGTCGATCTCCACGCCGGTCTCCACCCCCACTCCGTGCAACATATAGAGGAGATCTTCCGTCGCGAGGTTCCCGGAGGCGCCGGGTGCGTACGGACAGCCCCCGAGCCCGCCCGCGGCGCCGTCGACGGTGGTGACGCCGGCCTCGAGGGCGGCGAGCACGTTCGCGAGCGCCGTGCCGCGGGTGTCGTGCAGGTGGACCGCGACGCGCGCGACCGAAATGTCTCCCGCTACCCGCTCTACGAGCGCCGCCACCTCGCCCGGCGTCGCGGCGCCGATCGTGTCGCTGAGGGCGATCTCATAGCAGCCCATCTCGGCCAGGGCCGCGGCGACCCGGCGCGCCGCATCGGGCGCGACCCGGCCGGTGTACGGGCACCACCACGCCGTGGAGACGTAGGCGCGCACGCGCCGCCCGTGCTCCGCCGCCATCGCGAGCACGTCGCGAAACCGGACCAGCGACTCCGCGATGGTCATGTTGATGTTGTGGCGGGCGAACGCGTCGGACGCGGCCGTGAACACCGCGACCTCACCGGCGCCGGATGCGAGCGCGCGCTCCATGCCGTGGCGGTTGGGAACCAGGGCCGACAGCACCGGGGCGCCGGCGTGCGCGGTCGGCCCCGGCGTCCCGTCCGCGGCCGCGGTGAGGCGCCGGAACAGCGCGTCCGTTCCGGCCATTTGCGGAACGCGGTCCTCCCGGACGAACGCTCCCGCCTCGATCTGGGGCAGCCCGCACGCGGCGAGCCGCCGTACGAACTCCACCTTCTGGTCCAGCGAGAGCACGGCCGATTCGTTCTGGAGCCCGTCGCGCGGGCCGACCTCGACGACGCGCACATGCCGCGGCACAGGCATCACGGACCGTGCTCCGTCGCGTCCGCCGGGGCCGCGCCGGCGGCGTGCAGTTCGGCCACGACGGCGCCGGCCTCTACCTGCTCGCCCTGCCGGACGCGCAGCGCGACGACCCGGCCGGCGTGCGGCGCGCGAATGACGTGCTCCATCTTCATCGCCTCGACCACGACGATCGGCTGCCCGGCCGTCACGGTCTCACCCTCGCTCACGGCGACGCGCGTCACCGTCCCCGGCATCGGGACCTCCAGGCCTTCCGGCCGGCGCGCCGTCGGACGCCGCGCGACGGCGTCCCCGATCCGGACAGGGAGCGTCTCTCCGCCGACCTGCAGCCAGCGGACGCCGGCGTGCTCCACCGACCGGACGATGTGCGCCGCCCCCTGCTCGTCGACGACACGCCACGTGGTCGGACCGAGCCGCTCGAGGCGGAGCTGGATCTCACGGCCGGCGACGCGCACCGCCACCGCCTGGGCGCCGGCGCCGTCCCGTGGAGACGGGGTGACCTGCGCGCGGACGCGTCGGTCGCCCGCCCGCATCACGATCTCAGTCATGCGGCCCGCCGATCCGCCAGCCGGAGGCGGTCTCCCACGGATCCCACGCGACCGGGTCCACGCGGCCGGCGGCGCCGCCAGCCGGCGGCGCCGGCCGCGGCTGCGTGACGGCGATCGCCGCCGCCACGGCCAGGGCGCGCGGCGACGGGTCCGGCTGCCATCCGGTGAAATGCCGTTCGAGGAAGTCGGTCGTGGTCTCCGCCCGGCGAAACGCCTCGTGCGCGATCACGGCCCGCAGAAACTCGAGGTTCGTGCCGCAGCCGAGGATGACGAAGCGGCCCAGCGCCTGCTGCATCCGCGCCACCGCGCCGGCGCGGGTGCGGTCCCAGACGATGACCTTCGCGAGCAGCGAATCGTACACCGCGGGCACCTGCCAGCCTTCGCGGATCCCGGAATCGACCCGGATCCACGGCCCCGCCGGCTCGTCCAGCACGAGGATGGGCCCCGGCGACGGCCGGAAGCCGTCCGCGGGGTCCTCGGCGCAGACACGGCACTCCAGCGCGTGGCCTCGCGGGGCGGCCGCGTCCGCGGACGGAATCCCGGCGGCATCCAGGGGCTCCCCCGCCGCGATCCGGAGCTGCGATTTCACCAAATCGACGCCGGCGACGAACTCGGTCACCGGATGCTCGACCTGCAGCCGGGTGTTGACCTCGAGAAAATAGAACTGCCCGCCGGGCTCCATGAGGAACTCCACCGTCCCGGCGTTGACGTAGCCGGCGGCATTTGCCACCGCGACGGCCGCGGCCGCCAGGCGGGCGCGCCCGGCGGGGTCGACCCGCGCCGACGGGGCTTCCTCGATCAGCTTCTGGTGGCGCCGCTGCACGCTGCACTCGCGCTCCCCGAGCGCGGCCGTGCGCCCGTCCCCGTCGGCCACGATCTGGACTTCGACGTGCCGGACCTCGGGCAGCTGACGCTCAAGGAACAGCCGGCCGTCGCCGAAGGCCGCGCGCGCCTCGCGCTCGGCGGACGCAAGCGCGCCGCGCAGGTCGTCCGCACGCTCGACGACCCGCATGCCCCGGCCGCCGCCGCCGGCGGCGGCCTTGACGAGCAGCGGATAGCCGAGCTGCTCCGCCGCCGCGGCGAACGCGTCCGGCCCCCCGCCCCCCGCCCGCCCTTCGGGCGTGAACCCGGGGATGACCGGTACGCCGGAGCGCTCCGCGATCGCCCGCGCTGCGGTCTTGTCGCCGAGGCGGGCGATGACCTCGGCCGGCGGGCCGACAAAGCGCAGCCCCGCGGCGGTCACCGCGTCGGCGAACGCCGCGGATTCGGCGAGAAACCCGTACCCCGGATGGACCGCGTCGGCCCCCGACCGGCGCGCCGCGTCGATCAGGCGGTCCTGGCGCAGGTAGCTCTCGCGCGGATCGGACGGACCGAGATGCTCGGTGCGGTCGGCCAGGCGCGCGTGCGGCGCGTCGAGATCGGCGTCGCTCGCGACCGCGACGGTTTCGAGCCCGAGCTCGCGGCACGCGCGGATGACGCGCACGGCGATCTCGCCCCGGTTGGCCACGAGAACGCGGCGCAGGCCTTTCATTTCATTTACATCCGGAAGACGCCGGGGTGCATGCCCTCGATCGGCGCGTTGAGCGTCGCGGACAGCGCCAGCGCGAGCACCGTGCGGGTCTCGGCCGGATCGATGATGCCGTCGTCCCAGAGGCGCGCGGTGCTGAAGTACGGATCCCCTTCCGCCTCGTACTTGGCGAGGATCGGCTCGACCAGGGCCTGCTCCTCCTCCGGCGACAAGGTGCGGCCCTCCCGCCGCAGCTGATCGCGCTTGACCGTAAGCAGGACCGTGGCGGCCTGCTCGCCGCCCATGACTGAGATGCGCGCGTTCGGCCACGTCCACAGAAAGCGCGGATCATACGCCCGTCCGCACATCGCGTAGTTGCCCGCGCCGTAGGAGCCGCCGATAATGACCGTCAGACGCGGCACGCCGGACGTCGCGACCGCGTGCACCATCTTGGCGCCCGCCCGGGCGATGCCGGCGGCTTCGTACTGCCGGCCGACGATGAAGCCCGTGATGTTCTGGAGAAAGACGAGCGGAATCCGCCGCTGCCCGCACAGCTCGATGAAATGCGCGCCCTTCTCCGCGCTCTCGACGAAGAGGACGCCGTTGTTGGCGACGACGCCGACCGGGATCCCGTGAATATGCGCGAAGCCGGTGACGAGGGTCGTCCCGTACAGGGCCTTGAACTCCCGGAAGCGGCTGCCGTCGACGACGCGGGCGATGACCTCGCGGGCATCGAACTGCCGCCGCAGATCGCGCGGCAGCACGCCGTAGATCTCGCGCGGATCGTACCGCGGCTCTTCCGGCGGGACCAGGGCGAGCGCCGGTTGTTTGACGCGATTGAGCGCGCCCACGATCTCGCGCACGATCTCCATCGCGTGCGCGTCGTCGTCGGCCATGTGGTCGGCGACGCCGCTGCGCCGGGTGTGCACGTCGGCCCCGCCGAGCTCTTCGGCGGACACTTCCTCGCCGGTCGCCGCCCGGACGAGCGGCGGCCCGCCGAGGAAGATCGTCCCCGTGCCGCGGACGATCACGGTCTCGTCCGCCATCGCGGGAACGTAGGCGCCGCCGGCCGTACACGAGCCCACGACCGCGGCGATCTGCGGGATGCCTTCGGCCGAGAGCACCGCCTGGTGGTAGAAGATGCGGCCGAAGTGCTCGCGGTCCGGGAAGACGTCGGCCTGCAGCGGCAGGAATGCCCCGCCCGAGTCCACGAGGTAGATGCAGGGCAGGCGGTTGTCGCGCGCGATCCGCTGGGCGCGCAGGTGCTTCTTGACGGTCAGCGGATAGTACGTCCCGCCCTTGACGGTCGGGTCGTTGGCCACGATGACGCACTCGAGTCCCCGCACGCGCCCGATGCCCGTGACGAGGCCCGCCCCCGGCGCCTCGCCGCCGTACATCTCCCAGGCGGCCAGGGGCGACAGCTCGAGCAGCGGCGAGCCCGGATCGAGCAGGAGGTCGATCCGCTCGCGCGCGCTCAACTTGCCCTGGTCGCGCAACCGGCGGTGCGCCCGCTCGCCGCCCCCGGCCCGCACCTGGGCGAGCCGGTCCGCCAGAAGGCGCGCCAGGCCCGCGTGGTGCTCGCGATTGCTCTGGAATTCCGCGGAGTCGGCGTTGGCGTGTGACTCGAGGACGGCCATCGCCGCGACGTATTCCGCCCGGCGGCGGACCGCCCCTTCCGCGAACGCCGTCCCGGACGGCCGGGTGGGCCGGCCGCGCTCAGCGCGTGTGGTCGAGGATCACTTTGACGGAGTCGTCCGCCGCCGCGACGAGCCGGAATCCCGCCGCGGCCTCGGACAGCCCGAGCCGGTGCGTGATCATGTCGTCGACGTGCACGCGCCCGCGCGCGATCAGCTCCAGCGCCTCGGCGTAGTCGGCCGGCGCGGCGCCGTAGGACGTCGTGACGGTGAGGTCCGTCCGGAAGAACGTCTCGTTGAACGGGAGGGCCGGAAACGCAAACTCGGGCCCCGACGGCGCGAAAAGCATCACCGTGCCGCCGGGTTCGGCGCAGCGCAGCGCCTGGGTGATCGCCGGCCCGGCGCCCGTGCAGACAATGACGAGATCCGCGAGGCGGCCCTCGTTGGCCTCGCGCACCTGGGATGCGGGGTCCGCGCCGGGCCGGAACGCGGCGTCGGCGCCGAAGCGCGCGGCGGCGGCCAGCCGGTACTCCGAGATATCGCTCGCCAGGACGCGCCGGGCGCCGGCGGCGCGCGCGAGCTTGATGTGCAGCAGCCCGATGATCCCGCTGCCCGCGACGAACACGGTGTCGTCCTCCCGGACCGGCGCGAGGCGCTGCGCCCGCACCACGCAGGCGAGGGGCTCCACGAAGACGGCCTGGTCGAACGACACGCCGTCCGGCAGCCGAAACACGCCGCGGTCCACGTGGATCGGACTCAGCCGGGTGTACTCGACGAATCCCCCGGGATCGAAGTTCGTGGTGTGGAGCGTGTGGCACATCGTGTGGCGGCCGCGCCGGCAAAACCGGCAGGCGTCGCAGGGGACGTGATGCGCCGCGGTGATGCGATCGCCGGCGCGGTAGGCGTGCACGCCGTCCCCCACCGCCGCGACCGTCCCTCCGACCTCGTGGCCGAGCACCAGCGGCGCCCGATGGCGGCGGTACCACTCCATCACGTCGCTGCCGCAGATCCCGCTGCGCTCCACGCGCATCAGGATCTCGCCGGGGCCGATCGCGGGGACCGGGCGGCGTTCGAGCCGGACGTCGCGGTTCGTATAGTAGACGGCCGCGCGCATCTGCGCGCCCGGGCGGTTAGAGCCCGGCGGCGTCATCGTCTCGCCGCGTGCTGGGCTCCCTCCGCCGCGGCGCGCCGGAACAGCGCGAAGGCGTCTTCCGGCGACGCGTCCTCGTGCACGATCGCGCGGATCGCCTTGATCATGGCGACGGGCGCGGGATGCTGCCAGATGTTGCGGCCCATGTCGACCCCGGCGGCCCCCAGGCTGATCGCGCGCGAAGTCAGCTCGAAGACGTCCATCTCCGTGTCGAGCTTCGGCCCGCCGGCCACGACCAGCGGGACGGGACAGCCCTCCACGACCTTGTCGAACCCGTCGCAGTAGTACGTCTTGACGATCTGCGCGCCCGCTTCCGCCGCGATCCGGCAGCACAGGCCGAGATAGCGGGCGTCGCGCTTCTC
Source organism: bacterium (assembly GCA_035308905.1). Lineage (NCBI taxonomy): Bacteria > bacterium. The sequence continues at coordinate 56,445 of DATGFS010000030.1, forward strand.
GAGCTCCTTGCCGACGGCCGTGACGGCCAGCACCGGCATGCCGTACTCCTGGCCTTCGCTCACGAGCGCGCCGAGGTTGAGCAGCGTCTCCCGTTCGTGCCGCGTGCCGACGAAGATCGAGAGCGCGACGGCGGCCGCGTTCAGCCGCACCGCGTCCTTCATCGTGGTCATGATGCCTTCGCCGGACAGGTCCTCGGTGAGGATGCTCGTGCCGCCGGACACCCGCAGCACGATGGGCACGGCGGCGGCCGGCGCCACGGACGACCGCACGACGCCGCGCGTGACCATGAGCGAATCCGCGAACGGCAGCAGCGGCTCGATCGTCGTGCGGGGGACTTCGAGCTTGGAGGTCGGTCCCATGAAGTAGCCGTGATCCACGGCGAGCATGACGGTCCGGCCGGTGTCCGGCCGGATGATGCGGTTCAGCCGGTTGCGCATGCCCCAGTCCATGGCGCCTGCTTTCGGGCTAGAGGCCGCGCACGCCTGCCCCGACGCCGCGGGCGGCGGCCGCCCGCGGCGTCGGGGTTCGTGCCGCGAGATATCGTGCTCCCGGCGGATCAGAGCGGCAGCTGCACCAGGTTGAGTTGCACGGTCGGACCTTCGGGCGGACAGGCCACACAGCTCGCCTGGGCGTTCGGCGGGCACCCCGTGCAGGCGGACGCTGCCGGCGAGGCGATCGTCGGCGTGGGATTGCGGTTGCTTATCTCAATCGTACTCAGCGGCGGCGCCGGCGAGTGGTTGATCGGGATGTGGCGCACGGCCACACGCAGCCGCGGCGCCGGCGAGGGAGTGACCGCGACATGGTGCACGGCCGTACGCAGCGGCGGCGCCGGCGAGCGGGTGATCGGGATCTGGCGCGCGGCCGCAAAGCCGCCGGCGGGGCCGAGCGCGACTGAGGAGAGCACGGCGCACGCCACGAGGCTCGAAACGAGGAAGTGTTTCATACATCCCCTTTCGATTCGATATCGTCAATCCCGTATATCCCCAACTGCGCGGGAAAAACGCGGCGGGCCGGCGCGTTCCCGCGCCGGCCCGCCGCGGCCGATCTGTCACGGTTGGCTAGACGAGGAGACCTCCAAAGATCGAGAGCACTTTCCACACGTAGGAGCGGGTCTCCGGATACGGCGGAATCCCGCCGTACTGGCGCACCGCGCCGCCGCCGGCGTTGTACGCGGCGAGCGTGAGCGGCAGCGTGTGGAACTCCGCGAGGTCGAGGCGCAGCAGTCTCGCGGCGCCCACGAGGTTCTGCCACGGATCACGCGGATTCACGCCGAGCTCCGCGGCCGTCTGCGGCATCAGCTGACCGAGACCCAGCGCGCCGACCGGCGACACCGCGCCGGGATCGAACGCGCTCTCCACGCAGACCACCGCCGTCATCAGGCGCTGATCGACGCCTTCCTGGGTCGCGGCCTCATGAATAGCCTGGCCCTCCCACTGCGCCTGCTTCGGCATAATGTCCGGGTTCGACGCGCGGATGAACTGAGCGATGCCCCGCGAGCTGCTGGTGTCCCAGCGCCCCAGTACGCTCTTCACCGCGGTCTGCACGGTGGCGGGCTGGCCGAGGCGGCCGAGCCAAGCCAGCGCGTACCGGGCCTGCGCGGTCGAGGGGTGGAGCAAGAGCGCGAGCCGGAACCAATGGCCGGCGTGCACGTTGTCGCCGCGGGCCATCATCACCGCGCCCATCCACACGGCGGGAGTCGCGGACTCGGGCGTGCTCGCCGCAGCCTTGGCGAACGCGGTCTGCGCCTGGGCCATGTGTCCGGCCTGATAGGCCTGCCACCCGGTCTGCAGCCAGCTCTGGGCGTCCACAGGCTGGTGGAATCCGGTAAGGGCGATAAGCAGGGATACTCCGACGAGTGTGAGGCTGATGTACAGGCGGCGCCGATTGGACGGACGACCGCCGCCCACCACGTGAAACATGCCCTTCTCCCCCGTACGAGCGGTTTGTTACTCCCAAGAACCTAGCATGGGCCCGCAGAGTGGCACAATACTGCGAAGACCCGAGTCTTACAGGCAAAATCGGGCTGTGGCGGCTTCTCGCTGCCGGGGACGGTCCTCAAGTCATGAAGAGCACAACAGATGTTCGCCGCCCGGCCCCAGATCGCCGCACGGGTGCACCCCCGCCATCCCGCAGGCGTCCAGGGAGGCGGACGGGTGCCGGACGACCGGCCGGCTGCGTGTCCGCTACTTGAAGACCGAGGTTTCGATCTCCCGCGAGGTAATGAACTCGAGCAGGGCCGGGACGCCGTCATCGGTCTTCCGGACCGCCCGCTTGATCGCCGGTACGATCTCGCCCGGCTCGGTGACGCGCTCCCCGTACCCGCCGAGCGCCTGCGCCAACGCCGCGTAGTTGCCGGAGATGTCGGTGCTCCGGTACTTCTCCGTGGAGACCGGCATCACGGGCAGCTCGATGGCCATGCACGAGTTGTTCAGCAGGACCGAGAGAATCGGGATCCGCTCCCGGACCGCCGTCTCGAAGTCCATGCCGGTGAACCCGATGGCGGCGTCGCCCCAGACGTTGATGCAGAGCTTCTCAGGGGCGAAGAGCTTGGCGCCCATCGCGAGGCCGAGGCCGTAGCCGAGCTGCGTGGTCTTGCCCCAGCCGATGTAGGACAGCGGGGCCTCCACCTGCCAGAACGGCGAGAGCTGATCGCGCGGACTTCCGGCGTCGTGCGTGATGACGGTGTTGGCCACATCGACGGTCCGCAGGAGATCGCGGATCACGCGGTACGGCGACAGCGGCGTTTCGTCGGAGTTGAGTTTCGGGCTCCACTGCGCGAGCCACGCTTCGCGTCCGCTCTGGATCTCGCGGGCGACGGACGCGGCGCGGTCCTGACGGGGCGCGCGCACCCGGTCTTTGACCGCGGCGAGCAGCGCCTCCAGCACCAGCCCGGCGTCGCCGATCACCACGTGGTCGGCCGGGAGGTCTTTGTTGACGTCGGCCGCGTCGAGCGTCGCGTGGATGATTGTCTTCCCCTCCGGCATCGCGACGCCGTAGTTGGTCGTCGCGAAGCTGCAGCCGATGCCGAAGATGACGTCGCTCTTTGCGAGGAAGTCATGCACGGGTTTGGGCATGGATCGCCCGCCGGAACCGAGCGACAGCGGGTGTGTCTCGGGGAACGCGCTCTTGCCCTGAAGGCTCGTGGTGACCGGCGCGCCGAGCCACTCGGCGAGATCCTTGAGTTGGCCCCAGGCGCGCGCGTAGTGCACGCCCTGTCCCGCGTAGATCACCGGCCGGCTCGCTTCGACCAGCAGACCGGCGATCGTCTCGATCGCCTGTGGATCGGGTCCCACCCGCACGGCCGCCGGCGGCCGGTAGTCGGCCGGTTCCGGAATATCCGAGGAGAGGACGTCGGTGGGAAACTCGATCAGCACCGGCCGGGGGCGCCCGTTGCGCACCTGGGTGAAGGCGCGGCGCATCGCCGCCGGCGCTTCCGCGGGCAGGAGCACCTGCTCGGCCCACTTCGTGATGTGCCGGTAGTTGAGGGCGGAATTGAAGTTGGGCGCGACGTTGGTGAGGCGGCGGGGATAGCCAGCCGGCAGCACGACGATCGGCGACGAGTCACCGTACGCCTGCGCGACGCCGCCGAACGAGTTCTCCGCCCCCGGTCCGTGTTGCATCGTGAACACGCCGATCCGCCGCCCGGACGACATCCGGCTCACCGCGTCCGCCATGTGGAGGCCGGTGCGTTCCTGCCGGACGATGATCGTGCGGATGTCGGCCGCCGCGGCCGCCTCGATGATCGGATTGACCGGGTAGCCGATCAGAAACTCCACGCCCTCGCGCTTCAAGATCTGAGCGACCGCCGCCGCGACCTTCATCTTGGGCCTCCAGTCCGCGTGCCGGATGGTTCTCCGCAGGCAGGTTCTGGGGGGCGGCGCGCGGTTCCTCGGCGCGCGCCGCGTTCGTTGAAAGTTACGCAAATCTTCCGTCGCTACATGTACCGGCACCCAGACCGCTTGGGGGGCCTATTCTCTCGCGCGCGATGCCGGCCGCGTATACGATGAGCCTGCTCGCAACCTTGACTAGGTGGGGGGAGGACGGGCTCGTGAAACGACTCTTGGCCACGCCGTCCGAGGGCGACGTCTCGACACTCATCCGACTGGTGCCCGCGGCCAACCCGTCTGCGAACATCGGGGGCAGAGGAGGTCGTCTGAGATGGCGGTGGTATCGGCGGTAGCCAACGAAGTCCAGAGCAGCGCAGACTCCGTGCGGGCCAGCGATACGTGGATCCGCGAGATGCTGGCCGGCGCCTCTTCCCCGGAGGCGGCCGCGGCGGCGATCGGGCGCACGCTCCTGTTGGTGACCGGGGCGCCGCGGGCCGCGGTCTTCTTTCGTTCGCTGAGCGGCGCCGTGACGTGTCCCTGGTCCCACAACCTGTCGGACGCGTACGTTCGAGGGCTCGTCACGCCGGACGGCGTGAATCCGTGGGCGCATCTGCTGCGCTACCCTGAACTCGAGTGCATGGATTTGCCGAAGCGAGGCTGGTCTCAGAGCCCCGAAGCGCGGCACCTCGAGCACGTCGGGGACCTGCCCTACGGCACGGCCGTTCGTGAACGGATCGCGCGGGAGGGTCTGCGTTCGATCAGTACGTGGCCGCTGCTGCACGGCCGCCGGGTGATCGGAGCGATCTCCTGCTACTTCGATGCCCCCCGGGTGTGGTCTACGGAAGACGAGGACACCATGCGCACGTTCGCGCTGCAGGCGGCCGCCACGATCCCTCCCGCCACCGCGCCCCGCGTTCGGGAAACGCCGCGCGACGCGTGTGAACGTCTCGCGGCGCTGGAGCGGGAGCTCGCGGTCAAACAGGCGCGGATCGTCCAGCAGCGCGCGTCACTCGAAGCGGAGTACCAGCGGTTGTCCGCGGAGACCGCCCGGCTCACCGCCGAGCGCCAAGCGCTCGAACTCCAGGAGGCGGGTTGAAGCAGGCGTAGGCGACCACCTACCCGCCCTTATCAGAAGGCGATGTTAAGAAAAGGAAAAGGAGGCCCGAAGGGCCTCCTTTTCCTTTGTTCGGCAGGAGTCACGGTGTGGCAACGGTACTTCAGTGTCCAGGTCGTATCGCGGAGGCTGCGTCCATGGCGCTCTCTCGGCAAAGGAAGACGGAAATCATCATCCGGGTCGCCGGACTGCTCGAACGCATGCCTGCAGACAAAGCGATTCATGCGGCCGGCGGGACAACGCAAGACGACATGTTCCGGGGGTTGAACCACGAGGACGTGTCGTTGGTGGAGAACCTTCTCGAAGGCACGATCGCGGCCACCGCACGAGATCTCCAAGGCAATCTCAGGGTCTGGCCACGGTGAGATTGGTCGGGCCGGCCGGATTTGAACCGGCGACCACCTGAACCCACGGACGGTGAACCGCCAAGAACGCCTGCGTGAGAGCACTGAGAGGTTCAAGCAATTGATTACGGGGACCAGGGGGTCGATCCACCGAAGTGTAGTAGGGTACGGGCTCGTAGGGCGCCCCGGGAACAGGCACCGAAACCAGCTAAACGCCGCGCGGTGCTCCAACAAACCGTGCGTCCAGCCAGCGCCAGACTTCCCACAAGACGTCGGCGCCAGCCCAGCCCAGGCACAGCCCGCCGAGCACCTCGGACGTCCAGTGATCGCCGAGATAGACTAAGGACAACGCCAGGACGGCGACAACGGCTACGCTCAAGGCGGGAACGCGTCGAAGCGCCGTGCCAGCGAACAATACCGTCCGTGTCACATGGCCGGACGGGAACCCGTACGGAGTGTACCCCTGCATCACCGCTGTCAGCGCGAGAATCGTTCTAGTCACGGCGTCCCTGAAGAGCACGACCATCGCACAAGTGGCGAATGCTGCGACCGTCGGCCAGAGCGACAGGGGACGACGATGCCCATCCTGGAGGAGTATGATCGAGAGCCCGGCCGCAGCGATGAGGGCGATCGCGGCAACGGCGTTCGAAACCGACACATCCGAGATGACGGGCGCATCCGCGAACCGCGGCACTTGAATCCTCAGGTCGGGGCCTGGGTGCACGATCACGTGCTCGAAATAGGCGGCAATCGCGCTAATACCAATCGCTCCAGCCGCCAGCAGCAGGAGCCTGCCGGCGTGCCAAACTTCACCGAGAAGTAGAACGAGAAGCCCGCTCGCAACGAGTCCCGGAATCATGATCGCGGCATCTGCGAGAGAAACGAGATCGGCGGCGGCGCGGGCAGCACCCGGGAACGCATTCTGGATCGAGGTGTTCTGCATCGAAATCGTGATCGTGCGATCGATGCGCGCGGCGGCCGGCTGTCCGGATGCAATCCCCAGCACAGCGAACAGAAGGAGCGCAACGAGGAAGCGGATTGCGGCGGGACGGAGATGCCGGATCATCTCTCACCACTATAGCCGAAACGAACGCACCCGTCGGCGGCCTGAAGTCTCGTAAGGATCTGTTCTCAAACTGCGGCTAGTGAACCGGGAACGCTTTGGCGAGGCCGTCGAAGTATTTCTTGGCGAGATCGTCAAGTGGTACCGGTGGTTCCACAGGAACGGTCCAGCATGATCGACGTCGATGTAATTGTATTCCCACAGCGGGCTTGCCGAGCCGTCGTCGTGGAGAGGTACAGGCACAGCGGTGACGCCGATCATACTGGCTTCACGCGTCACCTGAACGGGCACGTACTGAGTGGAGTGCCACGCACTGTTCCAGTTGGCCGTCACCGTGCCAGTCCCGACGCCGTCGGCCTCGGCGCATCTCTACTCCACGAGCGATCGTTGGGGGGCCGTGCAGGGATTACCCCTGCTATTCTGAGGAGCGGAGAACTCCCCCGCGCAGAATATTCTGTGCTCACGGCCCCTGCCCGCAGTGTGGCAGACTGCAAGAATCGGAGGGATCAATCGAGAGGTTATTATGACACCGGTCACTCGGCTTCGAACGTAGGTTTGGTTCCGCGAAGTCGCCCGTGGCGTAGGCCCGCGCGGGAATTGCCCCCTCAACGATCTAGAATCACCATCTGTAAACGGCGCGCTTGCCTGTTCCTCCTCGACGCGCTCAGTTGCGGTCCCCGCCGTGTCGCTGAGGTGGCCGTGGCGGCACACGAGGCCCGAATCGCTCCGAGCCCCTTGCGCCGCGCCAAGGAGAGGCTCGGGGTCCGCTCGGTGAAACTCGGATTGCGCGCTGGATGGGCCTGGACACTTTTCGCGTAAGCGCCTTCGGGCTGGCACAGTGCGCGCCTTCGGCAAAGGGGTGATTCTTGTCAAGGGGTTTGGCCCGCCATCGTTCGAAGGCGCGGCCCAGAAGTGTACAAAAAACAACCTCCCGCACGTCCGCGCGCGCGGATAATTGAGCGTTCGCCGGCACGGTCACTAGCTCCGCGGGGGCGTCTAAGGCACCACCGCCGGCGACCACACTTTGTAGTCGAGCCAGTAGGTCACCTCAAACGAGGAGACACGACCTTCGAACCACAAAGGTTGCCAGTATTGGAGTCTAAACCGGAGGTCGAAAACTCGCTGGAGCCCTTGCCCTGCTTATCTTTGGTCGGGCCGGCCGGATTTGAACCGGCGACCACCTGAACCCCATTCAGGTGCGCTACCAAGCTGCGCTACGGCCCGACGGCTTCCTTATTATAGCACCCGCCTACAGGCCCGCGCCCGCGTTGCGGCACGCGTCGAGCAGCGCCGCGGGCTTGTGGCGGTACGCTTCACGATCCGCCCGGCCCTCGGCGAGCGCGAGGAGCACGTCGGTGATGGTACGGTTGACCGGCACCGGCACGCGGTGACGGTCGCCCTCGAGGGCGACCGCGCCGTTCAGCACCGTGACCTCGTTCTGGCGCCGCCCACGCTCGAGATCGTGCCAGAGCGACGGCATCTTCTCTCCCCTGCCCCGGCCGAGCGCGCGGCGCAGCACCGTCTGCCCGGCCCACGGCGGCGCGGCCATCAGCCGAACGAGCAGCGGGACCGGGTAGCCCGGGAGCGCCACGGGCCGCAGACCGAGCGCCCGCATCACGGCCACCGCCTCGCGGAACGCCGCCCGCTCGAGCGCGAAGAGCCGCGGATCGTGCGCGATGGCCCCGGGCGGCAGGTCAAGAATCGCCGCCGCCGCGTTCGCCAGGATATTGAGCAGTAGTTTGCTCCACTTCATCTGCGCGGCGTCGGGATAGATGCGGATAGGCAGACCCGACGCCCGGAACATCTCGGCAACGCGGCCGGCCGGCGCCGCGGTCCCGACGGGCGCGAGCGCGACACCTCCGCCGCTCGTGTGGCGTCTCACCGTGCCCGGCCGTTCCATCTCCACGGCGATCGTGACGGCGCCGGAGACGGTACGGTCGCCGCCGATCACCCCGGCCACCGTCTCCTCACTGCCGATCCCGTTCTCCAACACCACGACGGCGACATCGGGCCGTGCCAGCACCCCGGACAGCAGCGCGAGCGACTCCGGGACCTGGTACGCTTTGACCGTCAGAATGACGAGATCTGGAGGCGCCGCGAGATCGTCGAGCGAGGTGACCGAGTCCACGGCCTTCGACACGGTCCGTCCGCCGGACGACTCGACGACGAGCCCCCATGTCCGGATCGAGGCGACGTGCGGGCGGCGGCCGAGCACGGTGACGGCGGGGCTCGTCCCATCGGTGGAACGGGATTCCGCGAGGGCGGCGGCCACGAGCGACCCCACGGCCCCGGCGCCGTAGACGAGAACTTGATCGCGGTCAGGCACTACGGTTTCGCGACGCGGTCCGTGACCCGGAGTTCGGTGCCGGCGACGAGCCGCTCGATGTTCGCGCGGTGCCGGTAAATCGCGAGGAGCGCGGCGATGAGGCCGAAGGCCACATATTCGGGCGGCGTGCGAAGGCGCCACAGCGTGATCGGGACGGATACCGCGGCCACGAGCGATCCCAGAGAGGAGAACCGGCTGATCGCGACGACCACGATCCAGACGGCCGCGGCGACGAGGGCGGCTTGGAGCGACAGCCCCGCGAGGACTCCAGCCGACGTCGCGATGCCTTTGCCGCCGCGGAATCCGAGAAAGATCGACCAGTTGTGGCCGGCGATCGCGGCGAGGCCGGTCGCGACGACCGCCCAGGGCGCAAGGCCGGCCCGGAGCGCCACCAACACGGGCACGAGCCCCTTCAGCACGTCGACGAGCAGCACCGCCGCCGCGACGGCCGGCCCCGCGACGCGCAGCACGTTGGCCGCCCCGATGTTGCCGCTGCCGTACTTTCGGATGTCTTCCCCACGAAGCACGCGCACCAGAATCAGGCCGGTGGGCAGCGCGCCGATGAAGTACGCGAGGACGATGACCGCGGGCGCCATCGTTATCCGGACGTTCGCGCGGTCTCCGGAGGTCTCCTCCCCCGCAGCGTCCAGCGGATCGGGGTGCCGGCGAGGTCGAAGGCGTCGCGGATCCGGCGCTCCAGGTAGCGCTGGTAGTCCGCGGTCATGAGGCGCGGATCGTTGACGAAGAGCACGATGGTGGGCGGCTCCGACTCCGGCTGCGTCGCGTAGTAGACGTGCAGCCGGTGCCCGCGGCTGTCGGCGGCCGGGGCGGCGGCGGCGACGGCCTGGGTCAGCGCCCGGTTCAGCGGGCCCGTCGGAATCCGGCTCGCCCGCACCGCCGCCGTGTGAAACACCGCGTCCATCAGCGCGCCGATGCCTTCGCGACGCACGGCCGACGTCGGGCAGACGCGCACCGCGGCGAGAAACCGGAGCTGGCGCTGCGCGACGCGCTGCACCTGCTCCACCGAGTATCCTCGCAGCAGATCCCATTTGTTCACGGCGACCACGATGCCGCGGCCGGCCTCATACGCGGTGCGGGCGATGCGCTGGTCCTGGTCGGTGATGCCCTCCGTCGCGTCGATCACGAGCACCACGACGTCGGCGCGGGTCAGCGCCTGGTGCGTGCGCTGGGTGCTGTAGTACTCTACGGATTCGACCACGCGGGTGCGCCGCCGGAGTCCCGCCGTATCGATCAGCACGACGCCGCGGCCGTCGTACGTGAGGGCGGTGTCGATCGCGTCGCGCGTCGTGCCGGGCTGCTCGTCGACGACCACGCGATCCTGACCGAGCAGCGCGTTGACGAGCGAAGACTTGCCGACGTTGGGGCGTCCCAGAAACGCGATGCGGACGGGAGGGGATTCGGCGGCGTTCGGCTCCCGGCGGCCGGCCGGCGCCCCCCCGAACAGCGCCGCGACGATCGCGTCCAGCAGGTCCCCGGCGCCGCGGCCCGCCGTGGCGGAGACCGGGACGGGATCGCCCACGCCGAGCGCATGGAACTCCGCTGCGTTCAGCTCGGCGGCGGCATCGTCGGCCTTGTTGGCCAGGAGCAGCACCGGCCGTGCCTGGCGGCGCAGGACGTCCGCGATCTCCGCGTCCTGCGGCGTGAGGCCGGTCTTGGCATCGACGACGAACAGGATCAGCGCCGCGTCGGCGATCGCGTGCTCGGCCTGCCGGCGCACGGACGCGGTCAGGCCCTGGGTCTTCCCGAGCACCAGGCCTCCCGTGTCCACGAGCGCGAAGGTATGGCCGCGCCATTCGCACGCGGCTTCCAGCCGGTCGCGGGTCAGTCCGGGCACGGCCTCGACGATCGCCAGCCGGCGGTGCAGCAGACGGTTGAAGAGCGAGGACTTGCCGACGTTCGGACGGCCGACAATGGCCACCACAGGCGGCCCGTCGCGCGTCACGGCCCGGTCACGGCGGTTCTCACCGCCCTCGAGCGGGGTCAGTGCGTCCCGAGGTCTTGCAGGCGCAGCAGCACGTCTTTGATGATCCAATCCGGCGTGCTGGCGCCGGAGACTACGCCGACCGATTCCACGCCGCGAAACCAGTCCGGGACGATTTCGTCCGCCGTCTCGATGTGATGCGTCGGGAGGCTGCGCGCCCGGCCGATCTCCGCGAGCCGGGTGGTGTTGGAGCTGCCGAGGCCGCCCACCACGAGCAGCGCCTGCACGTGCTCGACCATGACGTCGGTCTCTTCCTGGCGCACGGTGATCGCGGGACAAAGCGTGTTGAGCACCTTGAGCTCGCGCACGCGGATGGCCAGGTCGCCGACGATCTGGCGGAAGTTGTCGAGGGACTGCGTGGTCTGTGAGACCACGCCGAGCTTGCCCGTGATCTTGACCGCCGCGGCCTCCTCGCGGGTGTGCACGACGGTGACGCGGTCGCCGAGCATCTCCTTGAGCGTCACCATCTCGGGGTGGCCGTGGTCGCCGACGCAGATGACCTGATACCCCTCGTCCGCGAGCCGCTTCGCCACGGCGTGGGCGCGGATCACGACGGGACAGGTGGCGTCGACGATCCGAAGTCCTCGCCCGCGCGCCGCGTCGAGCACCGCGTGCGCCACCCCGTAGGCGGAGACGACGAACGCCTCGCCCCCGAGCCCCTCGGGCCGGTCGGCGACCTTGACGCCGGCCGCTTCGAGACGCGCCACCACCTGGGGGTTGTGGATCAGCGGGCCCCACGTGGTGACGGGGCCGCCGGCGCCCGCGGCGGTCTTCTGCGCGATGTCCACGGCCCGCCGGACCCCGCCGCAGAAGCCCGTGTGTTTGCCGACGACGATTTTCATGGCGGTTCCATCATAGCAGAACGCGCGGCTATGAAATCCTCGACGCCACGTCGGACCCGGGGACGGGCTGTTCCGCGATCGCGGCGAGCTGCTCACCGTCCTGGATGCGAATCCGCGTCCGCTGTGCGTCGAGGATATCGAGACGCCTCCACTCGGCGAGAATTCGGCTTATCGTGTAGGGGGACGTGATGACCAATTCCGCCAAATCGCGCCGGGAGAGCGGCACGTTGATGACGACGCCGCGGCGCGTCTTGCGGCCTATCGATTGCCCGAGCCGGAGAAAGAGCCGCGCCAGCCGCCGCTTTACGTCCGCGGACAAGAAGTCTTCGAGCCGGGTCCGCTCTTCCTCCATCAGCTCCTGCAGCCAGCGAATGACGTTTACGCCAACGGCCGGGTGCGCCAGGACTACTTCACCAATCGCCGAGCTGTCCCAAACGAGCGCCCGGGAGTCCTCCAGTGCCTCCGCGGCGGCAAATCGCACGGCCTCCCCGAGCCCAATGCGGCCGTCGCCGAAGTGCTGCACCGGCGCGACGACGCGGAGAATCACGCTTTCCCCGCCGGGGGCTGTGCGAACGAGCTTCACCATGCCGCTCGTCAGCATGTAGACGTCCCGGGCCGGAGCTCCCTGGTGAAAGAAGAACTCTCCTTTGCGTATCACGCGCTGGCGCGCAGACTTGGCCAGGCTCTGCAGATCCTTCGGCGGAAGGCTCCGAAACAATGCACTCATGCTCACGAACACATAGTCGCTCGCAATCACCTTGGTGTGGAGGCGGATCAGCCGCTCCAGCGTGCCGGGATCGGTGTGGTCCCGTCGATACATGCAGGCCAACGTGAGGCGGCTGGGCGCGGTCGCCCGTTCCAGCAGCGATTCGAACTCCCCCAGCTCGTTGTCCTGGACGCTTTTCTCCAGACTCCAGGCCCAATCGCCGGCTACTCGCAGGCCCGCAAAGCCGGCGGAGGCGGCTTCCGTCCCGGTCCGGAGCATATGTTCCATGGCCCGCGGGGCATTGAACGGGAACCCGAAGAATTCGCGCGCCGTCGTGACGGCGAGGGCGCCGCGTTTGACCTCCCGGCTCGTCCGCACCCCGTGCGCGGAGAGCGCCTCCAGGATCTCGCCCGGGCTTGAGTCGGCCGCAAGGTACACGCAACGTTCGCCCTTGGCGAGCCCGTCGTTGATGTAGGGGGCGGCGAACCGAAACAGCGCCGCCGTGTCCTCGTAGATGAAAATGGCGTGGTCCCCGGTGCGGGGCCGCGCGAACGTCTGCCGGCCGGGCCTCACCTGCCGATCGTGTTTCATCGCCGCTGGTCCTCCCGCAGAGTCGGCGCTCCCGCGCGTTGGCGATTCGGCCAGCCGATTTCACCAACAGTTCGCGCCTCTCCGGTAGCCCCCTGCGGACCCGTGCGCCCGCGCACCAAGTGTTCCGGCGCACGGAGTGCCCCGCGGCAGCGACGGTCGTCCGGCCGGGGTGTTACGGTTTCCCGGGATCGGGGGGCCGCAGAGATGTCGTGCACAAAATGACCGTTGTTCGGCCGGCGGGTGCGCCGGAGTGACCGGACCGTCCCGGACACCTTCCGAGACGCCACCGCCGCCGCCCGGCCGGGGCGCGCCGCTGCGCGTGCTCGTTGTCGAGGACGAGCCCGCGCACGCGGAGCTCATGATTGCGGAGCTCCGCCGCGCGGGGTTCGTCGTCGAGTGGTCCCGGGTCGACACCGAGACGGCATACCTCGAACAACTCGCACGGTCGCCGGACCTCGTTCTGAGCGACTATGCCCTGCCCCGGTTCGGCGGCGAGCGGGCGCTCGAACTCTTACAGAAGCACGGACGCGAGATCCCGTTCATCGCGGTGTCGGGTACGATCGGCGAAGAGGCCGCGGTGTCGATGATGCGTCGAGGCGCCGCGGACTATCTTCTCAAGGACCGTCTGGCTCGTCTTGGACCGGCCGTCGAGCGGGCGCTGTCGGTATGGCAGCTCCGCCGGCAGCAGCGGGAAAGCGAGCGCCGGTACCGCGATCTTGTCACCAACGTTCCGATGGGCCTGTACCGCACCACGGCCGCGGGCGAGATCCTCGACGCCAATCCGGCGATGGTGCAAATTCTCGGCTTCCCCGACCGCGAGACGCTGCTCGCGACCAACATGACGTCGCTTTACATCAATCCCGGGCTGCGCCCGGCGCGGGTGGCCCTGCTCGAGCGAAGCACGGGCACCCACGAGTTCGTCGATCAGCTGCGCCGGTACGACGGGACGCCGATCTGGGTCCGCTTCCGCGCGCAGGCGATCCGCGACGCCTCGGGCGCCGTCATCTGCTTCGAAGGCGCGCTGCTCGATATCACGGACGAGAAGCGGGCGACCGATCTCCTGCGCGCGAGCGAGGAGCGCTTCCGCGGTCTGTTTGAGCAGGTGCCGATCGGCCTCTATCGGACAACACCGGACGGCCGGGTGGTCGACGCCAACGCCGCGCTTCTGGAAATGCTGGGGTACCCCGAGCGGAAGGCCGTCGTTGCCGCGAACGCCGGAGACTGGTACGTCGATCAGGACGACCGTCGCAGGTGGCTCGCGCAGATTGAGCGCACCGCGGTCGTCCTCGGCCACGAAGCCCGCATGCGGCGACGAGATGGAAGGATCATCTGGACCCGTGACACCGCCCGTGCCGCGCGCGATGACGGCGGCGCGACGAGGTACTACGACGGCGCAATCGAGGACATTACGGCGCGGAAGGACGCGGAACAAGCCGTCAAGCGGCAGTTGAACCGGCTGGCCGGCCTGCGGACGATCGACCTGGCGATCACGGCGAGTCTCGATCCCCGGGTCACGCTCAGCGTGCTGCTCGACCAGGTGACCGCGCAGCTGGGGGCGGACGCGGCCGCCATCCTCCTCTCCGACGCGGAGACGGGGACGCTGACGCGGACCGCGGCGCGCGGTCTGCCGTCGCGCCCCCTGCGCGCGGACGGGACCGCGGGGCCGGCCGCGCAGGGGCTGGTGGATCGGGCGGTCGCGGAGTCCCGAATCGTGGCGGTCGGCGACGCCGCCACGGACCCGGCCGCCCGGGCGGACGAGCCCGCCCTCCGGGACCTGGGGTTTGCGGCGTACTTTGTGGCGCCGCTGGTCGCGAAAGGACAGGTCACGGGCGTGCTGGAGGTGCTCCACCGGCAGCCGTTCTTCCCCGACACGGAATGGCTGGAGTTCCTCGAGGCGCTCGCCGGACAGACCGCGCTTGCGATCGAAAACGCCGTCCTGTTCGCCGATCTCCAGCGGTCGAACACCGAGCTGGTGCGCGCGTACGATACCACGCTGGAGGGCTGGGCGCGCGCGCTCGACCTGCGGGACAAACACACCGAGGGGCATACGCAGCGCGTCACGGACTTGACGGTCAAAGTGGCGCGCGCGATGGGCGTCGGCGGGGAAGAGCTCGCGCATCTCCGCCGCGGGGCGCTGCTCCACGACGTCGGCAAGATCGGCATCCCCGATTCGATCTTGTTCAAGCCCGGCCCGCTCACCGACGACGAGTGGACCGTGATGCGCCGTCACCCGGACTATGCCGACCGGCTGTTGACGCCGATTGAATACCTCCGGCCGGCGCGCGCGATCCCATACTGCCACCACGAGAAGTGGGACGGTACGGGGTATCCGCGGGGTCTGCGCGGCGAGGAGATTCCACTCGCGGCCCGTATCTTCGCCGTCGTGGACGTATGGGATGGGCTGCGGTCGGACCGGCCGTACCGGCGGGCGTGGCCCATCGAGCGCGTGCGAGAACATATTCGCGGGCAGGCCGGCCGGCACTTCGATCCTGCCATCGTGGACGTGGCCCTGCGGGTGCTGGAGGACGAGTCGGGTTAGCCTCGCGCCGCGGTGCTGCGCAATCTTGATCTGCTTTTGCCCCCGGATGCGCGCTGCTCGGCGATCGCCGCGAGACGTTCCCGGTCTCGGACGATGATCCGCGTGCGCTGCGCGTCGAGGATCTCCAAGCGCCGCCATTCCGCGAGAATTCGGCTTACCGTATAGGGCGAGGTGATGGTCAGTTCGGCCAGATCCCGGCGCGAGAACGGCACATCGATGACCGTGCCGCGGCGGGTCTTCCGGCCCACGTAGTGGCCGAGGCGCACGAGCAGCCGCGCGAGTCGCCGGCGGACATCCGGTGACATCAAGTCCTGCAGCCGGTCCCGCTCTGCCTCGACCCGGTCCTCCAACAAGCGAAGCGCGTTCTTCGAGACCGCGGGGTGGTTCAATATGAATTGAATGAGCGTCGCGCCGTCCCAGGCGAGTGCCCGGCAGCGCTCCAGGGCCTCTGCCGAAGAGGGCCGGACGTCACCCCCGAGCGCAACGACGCGCTCTCCGAACGACTCCACCGGCGCGATGAGGCGGAGGATTGCGCTTCGCCCGTCGGCGTCGGTTCGAACCAGTTTCACCAGGCCGGCCGTCAGGAAGAAAACCTCCGTGGCCCGATCGCCTTGGCTGAAGAAGAGTCCCCGCCTATGAACGGTCCGTTCATGGGCGGAGCGCGCCAGTCCCTCGAGATCCGTCCGGGCGAGATTTCGGAACAGCGCGCTGAGGCTTAGGTACACGTAGTCATTGGCGATGACTTTCCCGTGAATCCGAACGTGTCGTTCCAGAATCGCCGGATCGAAGCGATCTCTCCGGTAGATGCAGGCGAGCGTACGGCGGCCCGCGCCCGCCGTCTTTTCAAGGAGCGTCTCGTACTCTCCAAGTACCTCGTCGGGCAGCCCCTGCTTCCCGGCCCAGCTCATTTCACCGGCCACCCGCAGTCCGGCGAACCCCGCGGAAACGGCCTCCCTCAGCCCGGCCTGGAGGCGGTCGATCGCGCGTGCGGGGTCGAATGAGGACGATCCATAGTACTCGCCGGCGGTCATCAGCGCGAAGGCCCCGCGCTTCATCTCTCGATCAACCCGCACGCCGGCCGCGGACAGCGCGTCGGTCACATCAGCCGGGCGTGACTCGGCGGTGGCATATAGACAGCGTTCGCCGCCGGCCAAACCTTCCTTAATGAACGGCACGACGAACGCGAACAGTTCGGACGGGTCGTCGTAGACGAAAACGACGTGATCCCCGACCGCCGGCTCCGGGAACGCGCGCCGGCCCTCCTTCGGCGCTACCGCCGCTACCTCCGGGCGGGCGCGGCCGAACGCGTGTTCGCCTGGCTTCCGCTGGCCGGGCATAGAACCAACTTCGCGCCGTTCGATTGCGGCCCTGCGCGTGTGTCGGCGCACCGCGTGCGTCCGCCCACCACTTGTCCGGCGGCAGCGACGATCGCCATCGAGGACGCTAGGCTTCGTTCGTGGAGGCGTCCTCGTTGGCAAGAACCGATCGGTTCGAGAAACGTGTTGACTCGCACCCGCTCCCGGCGTGGCTGTACGACGCCGGCACCCTGCGATTTCTCCACGTGAACGAGGCGACGGTCTCGATCAGCGGCTATACGCGCCGCGGGCTCCTCGCGATGAAGGTCAGCGACGTCTGCGTGGACGCCGCCGGGTCACGGACCGGCTTCCGAATGCCGGCGCAGTGGCGCCTCCGTCTCAAGGATGGGAAGGCGATCGACGTCAAATCTGCCGCGCGCGCGGTGCGCACCCGCGGCCGCGATGCCATCCTGGTCGTCGCGCACACGATCGCGCGGCGCCCGCCGCGGCTCTCCGGGCTCCAGACCGTCTACGATCTCTCGAGACGGCTGCGGACGGCGCGGGCGGCCGAGGAGATGTATCCGGTGATCGTGGAGCAGGCACGGGCGCTTCTCCGCGCCTACCACGGGTGTCTTGCCCTCCTCAACCCCGAAGGGCAGGTGTTCACGAGGGTCTACACGGTCGGCGTCGTCGGGGAAAAGATCGGCTCGACGTTTCCGAGCCCCGGGACGCGATCGGGACGGGTGGCGAGCGCCGGCACCCCGTTCGTCAGCCCGGACTTCAGCCGCGAGCGAATTCCCGACTGGATGGCCGCCGGCGGCTACCGGGCCTTCGGCCCGCTCGCCATCGTGCCCGTGCCGACGGACGAAGGAATCATCGGGACGCTGTGCGTGGCGCGCGCGAGGGGATCGGACGGCGCGGCCTTCACCGGCGCCGAGGTGCACCTGCTCGACGGCATCGCCGAGATCACCGGCATGGCGATCCAGCGCGCGCGCCTGCACCGGCAGCTGCAAGACGCCAACGTGCAGATGGTCGTCGCTCTGGCGCACACGGTGTCGTCGCGCGACGCGTATACGGCCCGCCACTGCAAACGGGTCGCGGCGCTGGCGGAGCGCGTGGCGCGGCAGCTGGGATGTTCGGACCGCGACGTGCGCGATATCCGCTGCGCCGCGCGGCTGCACGACATCGGCAAGGTCGGGCTCCCCGACGCCGTGTTGAGGAAACCGACGGCCCTGACGGACGAAGAATGGTCCGTCATGCGGCAGCACCCGCTGCTCGGCGAGGAGATCCTGCGTCCAGTGCACCGCCTGCGCGGACCGGCGAAGCTCGTGCGTCATCACCAGGAGGCGTGGGACGGCAGCGGCTACCCGGACGGCCTCAGGGGCGAGGCGATCCCTCTCGGCGCGCGCATCCTGGCCGTCGTCGACGCGTTCGGCGCGATCACCGAAGCACGTCCGTACAGACCGGCGCGGACCCGCGCCGAGGCCGTGGCGGAGATCAAGCGCTGCGCCGGGACCCAGTTTGATCCTCGCGTGGTGGCGGCGTTTTGCGCGGTCATCGAACGGCGGTCCGGCTAGGCCAGCAGCCGCGCGATCTCCGTCATGTAGAGCCGGCCGATCGCGTCGAGCTCATCGCGTCCCCCGCGCTCCCCGCCGGTCGCGGTGACGTAGAGCGGCGGGCCGATCCGGACGGTGATCCGGCCGAGGCGCAGCCCGCGCGCGTCGCGCGGCAGCACGACGTCGGTGCCGAGCACCGCGACCGGCAGCAGCGCGGCGCCGGTGCGCCGGGCGAGCAGCGCGGCGCCGGGCTCCGGCTCGCGGAGGGTGCGGTCCCGGCCGCGCGTACCCTCCGGGAACATGACGAGCACCCCGCCCTCCTGTAGAATCCCGAGCGCCGTGCGCAGCGCCTGTCGATCCGGGGCGCCGCGCCGCACCGGAAACGCGCCGCACTTCGTGACCCACCAGCGCACGCCCGGCACCTGGAACAGCTCGTGCTTTGCCATGAAGGTGACCCGCCGCCGCAGCGCGGAGCCGACGACGAGCGGATCGAGATCGCTCAAATGGTTGCTCACGACGATGACCGGACCCGCGGCGGGCTCGTAGCCGCGGCCGTCGACGCGAAATCCAAAGAGCGTGGTGAGGATCACGCGCAGCAGGAACCTCGAGATGCTAAAGACCATCGGGCTTTAATCTCATGGTTGCGGGCCGCGGAGCCGGACCGCACGGGCGACCAGGGCGAGGACCCGGGCGACGACGTCGTCCACGGGGAGGTTCGTGCTGTCGATCACCGTGGCGTCCGCGGCCACGACGAGGGGGGCGACCTCCCTCGTCGTGGCCGCGCGGTCGTCCTCCGCTTCGATGCGCCGGACTTCGTCGAGCGGCACCATCTCCCCGGCCGCCGCGAGCTCCGCCTGGCGCCGCCGGGCCCGCTCTTCCGGCGAGGCGGTCAGAAACACTTTGATGCGGGCCTCCGGCAGGATGACCGAGCCGATGTCGCGCCCTTCCATCACGACTCGGCCCGCCGCGCCGAGTTCCCGTTGGGTGTCGCGCAGCGCGGCGCGCACGCCGGGCACGCGCGCGACCTGCCCGACGATCCGGTTGACCTCGACCGTGCGAAGCGCCGGCGTGACGTCCTCGCCGTCGACGTACACGCGGGCGCCCGGCCCGGCCGCTCCGGGCTCGACGCGGACGCGGCCGGCCAGCGCGGCCAGCGCGGCGGCATCGTCGGGATCGACCCCGCGGCGCAGCGCCGCGGCGGCGACCGCGCGATACATCGCGCCCGTGTCGACGTGCCGGTAGCCGAGACGGCGGGCGACTTCGCGGGCGATGGTGCTCTTGCCGGACCCCATCGGGCCGTCGATCGCCACCGCGATGTCTGCGCCTTCCCCCGTCACGACGGAACGACTTCGTCGGCTCCTCCGCGAACGCCTCGCGGTGAGGCCGGTCCGCGCGTTGACGCACCGCGGCCCCAACGGTAGGATCGTACGCGATGGTCCGACGCGAGCTTCGGGGGATTCCGCGCGCGGTCGTGGCCGGGGTTGCGCTCGTCACGCTGCTCCGGCTGGCAATCGCGGTCGTGCTCCCGCTCGGGGACGACGAAACCTTCTACTGGGAGTGGTCCCGCCATCTCGCGGCGGGCTACCTGGATCAACCCCCCGCCATCGCCTGGTTGATCCACGCGAGCACGGCGCTGTTCGGCAACACCACGTTCGCCGTGCACCTCGTGGCCGCGGTCTTGTTCGGCATCACCTCACTCGCGCTGTGGCTGCTGGCCCGCGAGGTGCTCGGCCGCGACGACGCCGCGACCGCCGCGGTCGCCTTGTTCAATGTCATCCCGGTCTTCGCGGCGGGCGGCCTGCTCGCGGTGCCGGACGGACCGCTCGGCCTCGCCTGGGTGCTGACGCTGCTGTGGACCTGGCGCGCGGCCCACGAGGCGGGCGGGCGGGCCTGGCTCCACGCCGGCCTGTGGCTCGGTCTGGCGCTCGACAGCAAGTACACGGCCGCCGCGCTGCCGATTTCGATCGGGCTGTGGCTCGCCGCCTCGCCGTACCGCCGGTGGCTGCGCCGGCCGGAGCCGTACGCCGGCCTGGCGATCGCGGCCCTGCTCTTTGCGCCCGTCGTCTGGTGGAACGCCACGCACCACTGGGCGTCGTTCTACTTTACTCTGGCGGGTCGTCCCGGGTGGTCCGCGGGACCCAACGCGCCCATCTTCCTGGGACTGCAGTTTGTGTATCTTGCGCCGCTGCTGTTCCCGTGGCTTGTGTGGGCGCTCGTCGTCGCCGGCCGGCGCGGGCTCGCCGGGGATCCGGCCTGGCTGTTTCTCGCGGCGGCCGGCATCCCCGTGATCGCCGGCATCGCCGCCGCGAGCTTCATCGGCGCGGCGAAGGGACACTGGGCGGCGCCCGGGTACATGACCGCGACGATTGCCCTCGCGGCGCTCATGACCGAGCGGTCGTGGTCGCGGCGCTCCCGCGCGTGGCAGTCCGGCCTGGCCGCCGGGATCGCGTCCGCGGTGCTCGTGACCGCGCTGGCCCACGCGCTGCCGGTGATCGCGGGCGCGGTGCTGCCGCCGCGCCTCGATCCAACCGTGGACTATTACGGTTGGCGGACCGCCGCTCCCATGATCGCCGGAGTGGCCCAGCGCGGCGCGCATCGGCCCTTCTTCATCACGAGCGACCGCTACCAGGTCCTGGCGCAGTTCGACTTCAGCACGGGCGGACGCTATCCGTCGGCGACCGTGACCGGCCGCGACGAGTATGGGTACTGGACGCGATGGAGCGATCTGCGCGGCCGCGACGGCCTGTTCATCCAGGACGGTCGCTACCCGCGCCGCGTCGACCTCCGGCAGGGATGCGCCGCCGTCGAACGCGGACCGACCGTGCCGGTCGTGCGGCGCGGCGTCGTCGTGCGGACGCTCGATCTCGTGTGGTGCCGCGACTTTCTGGGCCGGCCGATTCGCCCGTTGCGCTGATTTGGATCAGGCGCCGGGGCCGGGCTCTACCGCCGCGACTCGCGCATCAGGAGCAGCACGAGCCCGCCGAGGATCAGCACAATCGGAAAGACCTGGTCCTGCACGATCGGGATGAACAGGTGCAGGTTGCGCAAAAACAAATAGGCGCCGCCGAAGATGAGGAGCCACCCCAGCATCCGCATCCGGCGGCCCTCGTGGGACGCCGGCGCGCCCCCCGGCGCCGGCGGCACGGCCCCCGGGTCGGCGATCTGCTCGATCGGCTCCTCCGGGACGATCAGCACCGTGACGAGATAGAGCAGCACCCCGAGTCCGTTCCACGCCGCCAGCACCACAAACCCCAGCCGGATCGGGTTGCTGTCGACGCCGAAATAGCGGCCGAGGCCGCCGCAGACGCCGGCGATCCAGTAGTCCGTGCGGGATCGGTACAGCCGCGGCCGCATCTACGGGGCGCCGGGCCCGGGGATCACGTCTCGGCGCGGCCGGCACGCGCCAGCACGCGCTGCGCCCGCACGGCGACAGGCCGGTCCACCATGGCGCCGTCCACCACGACGATGCCCGATCCCGCCGCCTCCGCCTGCTCGAAGGCGTCGACGATACGGCGCGCCTTCGCGATCTCGTCCGCGGCCGGAGCGAGCACGCGGTGTACGGGCGCGATTTGGGCCGGGTGAATGACGGTTTTGCCGGTATACCCGAGCCGGCGCGCCTCGGCGGTGTCGGCGGCGAGCCCCGCGCCGTCGCGGAAATCGGCGAAGATGCCGTCGATCGCCTCCACACCGGCCGCGTGCGCCGCGAGGCTGACCGCGGTCCGCGCCGGGGCGAGCTCGGTCCCTTCGCGGGTCCGCGGCAGGCCGGCGTCCGCGGTGAAGTCTTCGGCCCCGAAGACGACCCCCCACGCCCGCGGGGACTCCCGGGCGACCGCCGCCGCGTTCAGCACGCCCCGCGCGGTTTCGACGAGGGCGAGAATCTTGAGACGGCCGCGCGGCAGCCCGAGCCGGTCTTCCACGGCGAGCAGGCGCGCCGCGAGCGCCTGGACGTCGGCCGGCGACTCGCATTTCGGCAGGCACACGCCGTCCATCCGGGCGCGCGCCGCGCCGCGAAGATCGGCGTCCAGGAGGCCGGAGCCGGTGCTGTTGACGCGTACGAAGACCACCAGATGCTCCGGCAGCGAACCGTCGAGGGCGGCGGCGACCGTCCGCCGGGCGGCGTCTTTCTCGCCGGGCGCGACGCCGTCTTCGAGATCCAGAATGACGGCGTCGGCGCCCGCGGCGGCCGCCTTGGCGATCATCTCACGGCGGTGCCCCGGGACGAAGAGGAGGCTGCGCAGCACCCAGGCGGAGTCGGTCACTCACCCCACCCTATCGTATGAAATCGTGCTAGAGGATCGCGGCTCCCAGGATGGATCCCACCGCGTGTCCGATCCAGTCGACGAACTGTTCGATCCCGGTACGCTCGGTCGTCACGTCCTCGGCCGCCACGAGCGGCGAGACGCCGACGAGCCGGCCGCCGGCGGAGAACACGACTTCGCCGATCCGGTCGCCCCGGCGGAGGGGGGTGTTCAGGTCCGTGGCCAGGCTGACACGGCGAACGACGTTCTCCCCAGGCGTCGTGACGGCGGTCACGTCGCTCGCAACGATCCCGACCACAGCGCGCTTCGAGGCGGGCAGCTCGACGACGGCGAGGCTTTCACCGGCGCGGGCCAGCGTCGTCGGGTGGAAGTGCGCGAAGCCGTACGACAGAAGCCGCGTCGCATCCCCCCACATGTCGCGGGTATGCAGGACGACCGCGATCAGACGCCACCCTCCGTGAGTCGCGGAGGCGACCAGGGTGAGCCCGCTCTCGTCCACGTACCCCGTCTTCACGCCGTCGGCGCCGGGATAGCGGGCGAGCAGTCTGTTGTGGTTGTAGAGGACGCGCGGCGCGTACCCGGCCGGCTGGAACGTCCACTTCTTCGTCCGCACGATCTCCGCGATCGTCGGATTGCGCAGGGCGGCGCGCGTGATCACCGTGAGATCGTACGCCGTCGTGTAGTTGTCCGGCGTGTACAGGCCGTGCGGCGAGCCGAAATGGGTCTGGGTCGCGCCGAGCCGCCGGGCCTCCGCGTTCATCCTGGCGACAAACGCGTTCACCGTGCCGGCGGTGCCCTCCGCGATGGCGAGGGCCACGTCGTTTCCGGACGGCAGCAACAGGGCGTACAGCAGATCGTGCAGCGGAATGCGCGCGCCCTCGGGCAGGCCGACGACCGAGCCGTCGCGGAAGTGCGCCGCCTGCGGGCTGATGGTGATCAGGGTGGACAGCGGCGTCGACTCGGCGGCGACCAGCGCGGTCATGATCTTGGTCGTGCTGGCCGGGGGCCAGATCAGATGGGGGTTGTGTCCATAGAGCACCTGACCGGACCGGCCGTCGACCAGGATGGCGGCGGTCGCGGTCACGCGCACCGGCGCCGTTGATGCTACTTGATAGCGGATCGACGGAACGTCCCAGGGCCGGTAGGCCGGTTGGCTGACCGACAAGATCAGCGGCAGCACCGCCGGCGCGGGGGTGGACGCCGGGCCGGTCGTAACGACGCGTCCCGGCAGGCCGGCGGTCAACGGCGGCTCCAGCGGACCGGTGGACCCCGCGGTCACGCCGATGACCAGAGCCGCGGTCATCGCGAGCGCGGCGAGCCGGCGGGCCGTGGTCACAGACCTAGGGTGCCGTGGGCGGGAGCGTCGGCGTTCCATTACCATTCCCGGCCGCGGGCAGCGCCGCGATATCCCTCAGACCGAAGTAGCGTAGAAATCCCTCCGTGGTCCCGTACAGAATCGGCCGCCCCGGACCGGGCCGCCGGCCGATCTCGCGGATCAGCCGCCGATCCTGCAATTTTATCAGATGATGCACCGATTGCACGCCTCGTACGACATCGACTTCGGCCCGGGTGACAGGCTGCCGGTACGCGACGATCGCCAGCACCTCGAGCGTCGCACGGGTCAGCGGGTCCAGTTCGTCGAGCCGCAGCAGGCGCTGGACGTGCGCGCCGTACTCCGGCCGCGTGCACAGCTGATAGCCGCCGGCCACTTCCTGAATCTGCAGCCCGCGACCGCCGTACTCGACGGTCAGCGCGGCCAGCGTCGCGCGGATTTCCGGCTCCGGGATATCCAGTACTTTCTTGATTTCCCCGATCTTGAGGATGCCCCCACGCGCGAGGAGCAGGCACTCGATAATGTTGCGCGCCTCGACCGGTTCGCCCGCCCGGCCCGCGGAGCGCGCCGGACCGTCCGAGGCCGCCCCGTCTGTCGCGGGACCTCCGGCCGCTCCGAGGCCTCCTGCCGGGATGTGATGCGGCGATTCCACCGAGACCGATCCCCCGGTGGCGCGGCGGCCGTTGCCCCCGAACCCGTTGGTGTGGCCGGCGGCGCTCATCGCGGCTCCACCCCCGTCCCGGCATCTTTGGCCGGTGCCGCGGTCCCACGAGCTTGCACCAGAACGATCTCGATCTCGTCAAACGCCTTCGACTGCCGCGCGCGGATCCGCCGCGACTTGATGAGCTCGAGCAACGCCAGAAACGTGACAATGATCTCCAGCCGGCTCGCGCCGGTCCGGAACAGCGTGCCGAACAGGACGGTTCCCCCGGCGACGTCGAGCGCGCGGACGACCGCCGCCATCTTCTGCTCGACCGTGAACTGCTCGCCTGCGATCTCCTTCGGGGCGTCTTTGGCCCGGTGCAGGACCTGGTTGAAGGCGGTGAAGAGGTCCTCGATGGTGACCCCGTCGAGGAGCACCTCATCGCCGAGGTCGGCCGCGGCCGTGGGATGGCCGAAGATCTGGCCCTGCACCTGCTCGAGGTGCCGCAGCGCCTGCGCGGCCTCGCGAAACTGCAGATATTCCGCCATTTGCGCGCCCAGGCGGTCCCGGAGATCGCCGGCCGCCTCTTCCACGGGCGGCGGAGCCTCCGCGGGCGGCGCCTTCGGGACCAGCGTGCGGGCCTTCAGGTCCGCCAGGACGGCCAGGTGCACGAGGACGTCGGTCGCTTCATCGAGCGCGGGATTGACACGCGCCTGCTCCCGGTACGTTTCGGCGAGCCGGCGGAGCGGGACGCGCGAGAGATCGATCTGACCGCGGTGGGCGAGACTGACGAGCAGATCAATGGGGCCTTCGAAGACCTCGCACTGCACGTGGTAGGCCACGTCCGTTCCTCCATCCGCTGCTGCAACGAGTCGGTGCTGCGTCCTCTGCTGCGTCGAAAAGCCCGTCGGTGACCCCGAGCAGTGGTTCCGCCGCATATTCGAGGTTCCCGGCGGCGTTCCTGCCCCGGTCGCGGCCGGTTCTAGAGCCCCGGCAGGCCGCCGGTCGAGGCGTGATAGAGCCAGCGCGCGGCCGGCAGCATGATCCGGCCCACCACCCCGGTGTAGAGCAGCACCAGCAGCAGGAGCGTCCCGTATGGCTGCAGCCTCGAGTAGGTCAGCGCCTGACGGCCGACCAACAGAGACTCCAAAATTCGCGAGCCGTCGAGGGGCGGAATCGGAATCAGGTTGAAAAGCGCGAGAATGACATTGATCCAAATGAGGGCCGACAGGACCTCCGCAGCCAGCGGGCCGCCGGGCAGGTCCGGCACCTTGAGCAGCGCGCCCACCACGAAGGCGAGCGTGATGTTCGCGAGCGGGCCGGCGAGCGCCACCTGCAGCATGCCGCGGCGCGGATCGGCGAAATGGCGCGGGTTGACCGGCACGGGGCGCGCCCAGCCGAACCCGAACACCACGAAGAACAACGTCCCCAGCAGGTCGAGATGGACGAGCGGATTGAGACTCAGCCGTCCGAGCGCCCGCGGCGTGGGATCCCCGAGCCGGTCGGCGACGAAGGCGTGGGCGAATTCGTGGAAGGTCGCCGCGACCAGCACCGCCGCGAGCGTGATCGCGATCCCGAGCGGATCGCCGAACCCAAGCACCGGCGCGGCGGAGGGCTGCGGCGCCCTACGGGGCGAGCGGCCGGTCGTGCGCCAGCAGATCGTCGATCGTCTCGCCGGCGACGACGACGCGGGACCGCCCGTCGCGCACGAAGACGATCGGCGGGCGCGGGTAGCGGTTGTAGTTGCTGGCCATCGAGTAGTTGTAGGCGCCCGTGCTGAACACCGCGAGGAGGTCGCCCGGGCGCGGCCGCGGCAGGTGCGACTCCCAAATCAGCACGTCGCCGGACTCGCAGCACCGGCCCGCCACGGTCACCTTCTCGGCCGCCGGCTCCCCGAGGCGGTCCGCGAGCACCGCCTGATATCGCGCCTGATAGAGCGCCGGGCGCGGGTTCTCGTACATGCCGCCGTCCACCGACACGTAGGTGCGCACGCCGGTGATCGTCTTGACCGCGCCGACCGTGTAGAGGGTCATCCCCGCGTCGCCGACGATGGACCGGCCCGGCTCCACCATGAGAAGCGGCAGCGGGAGCCGGTGTTCCTCCGCGCGCCGGCGCACGACCCCCGCCAGCGCGTTCACGTACGCGTCGATCGCCGGCGGCTCGTCCGCCGGCAGGTAGCGGATCCCGAGGCCGCCGCCGAGGTCGAGCTCGTCCACCGGCGCCTGATGGTCGCGCGCCATCCACGCGGCGAAATCCATCATCGCCTCCGCGGCGCGGACGAGCGGGTCGAGATCCATGACCTGCGATCCGATGTGGCAGTGCAGACCGCGCAGCCGGATGCCCGGCAGCGCGAGCGTGCGCGCCACGGCCTCCCGGGCGGTGCCGTCGACGACGCCGAATCCAAACTTGCTGTCGACGCCGCCCGTCTGAATGGCGTGGTGGGTGTGCGGCTCGATGCCGGGCGTGAGACGCAGCAGGACGTCCGCGGTGCGGCCCGTGCCCCGCGTCAGCCCGTCGAGCAGCTCCAGGTCGTAGAAATTGTCCACGACGATCCGCCCCACCCCGCGCTCGAGCGCGAGCCGCATCTCGTCGGGTGTCTTGTTGCTGCCGTGCAGGAGGAGATCGGCGGCCGGCACGCCGGCGCGCAGGGCGGTATGGATCTCGCCGGCCGACACGACGTCGACCGCGAGGCCCTCGTCGTAGGCCAGCCGGCACGTCGCGACGCAGCACAGCGCCTTGCTGGCGAAGATCGGGCGCGAGCGCGGGTAGGCGGCGCGCAGGGCGGTGACGTAGGCGCGGCAGTTCGCCCGCAGGCGCGCCTCGTCCATGACGTACACGGGGGTGCCGTGCTCGCGCGCGAGCTCCGCGGCCGGCACCCCGCCTACGACGAGCCGATGGTGCTGCACGTCGCCGAGCAGGACGTCCTGGCCGATCGTGGTCGTCGACACCCCGTCCACGCGCTTCTTCCCTCCGAGCCCCGGCGCTCTGTGGTCCTCCGATAAACAACCGCCGGCCCCAAGACTGGAGCCGGCGCCGCCGAAACACACGATATCACGCGCCGCGAGGGCGTGTCAAATTGCGCCTCCGTCAGGCGCGCTCCACGGCGAGCGCGACCGCTTCGCCGCCGCCGAGGCAGACCGCGGCGACGCCGCGCTTCGCGCCGCGCTCCGCCATCGCGTTGAGCAACGTTACGAGGATCCGCGCTCCGCTCGCCCCGACCGGGTGGCCGAGCGCCACGGCGCCGCCGTGGACGTTGACCCGGTCGAGATCGATGCCCGCCTCGCGCGTCACCGCCAGCACGACGGCGGCGTAGGCCTCGTTGATCTCGTAGAGATCCACGCCGTCCG
The DNA here is from genome assembly GCA_035308905.1 of bacterium. Taxonomy (NCBI): domain Bacteria; species bacterium. The sequence goes on from DATGFS010000030.1 coordinate 84,233, forward strand.
CGGACCAGCCGACTTTGGCCAGCAGTTTCTGGATGGCGCCGACCGGCGCGATCGTGAACCACTCCGGCGCGCGGGCGGACACCGCCTGGCCGACGACCCGGGCCAGCGGCTTGGCCCCCATTTTCCGCGCGGCGTCGGCCGACGCGAGGATCAGCGCCGCTCCGCCGTCGCTGATCGAGGACGCGTTGGCGACGGTCACGGTGCCGTCCCGCTCGAACACCGGCGGCAGCGACGAGAGCTTCTCCGGCTGGAAGCGGCGGGGTTCCTCATCCTCGGCCACCGTTTTGGGCGCACGCCCGTTGGCCACTTCGACCGCGACCGTCTCCCGCCGGAAGTGCCCCGAGTCGAGCGCCTCGAGCGCGCGAGTGTAGGACCGCCGCGCGTATTCGTCCTGCGCCTCCCGCGAGATCCGGTACTCGCGCGCCAGCAGCTCGCAGCAGCTGCCCATGTGCTGGTCGGTGTAGGCGTCCCACAACCCGTCGCGGATCATCGTGTCCACGAGCTGTCCGTGGCCGATCCGGTAGCCCGTGCGCGCCTTGTCCAACAGATACGGCGCCGCGCTCATGTTCTCCATGCCGCCGGCGACGATGATCTCGGCGTCGCCGGCCTGGATCGCCTGCGTGCCGAGCATCGCCGCTTTGAGCCCCGAGCCGCACATCTTGTTGACGGTCGTCGCGGGGACGGTGTTGGGCAGCCCGCCGTAGATCGAGGCTTGGCGTGCCGGAGCCTGGCCGACGCCGGCGGCGAGGATGATGCCCATGTAGACTTCGTCGACCTGATCCGGCGGGACCGCCGCCCGGCGCACGGCTTCGGCGATCGCCGCGGCGCCCAGACGCGGCGCCGGCACGGCCGCGAGCGCGCCTTGAAAGCGGCCGATCGGGGTCCGGACTGCGCTCAGGATCACCACATCACGCATGGCCGCCACCCGCCCTCTGGGTAAGTAGAAGCGTGTACGCCGCGCACCTTGGCGTCCCGGAGGGACACCGTGCCGCACGAGACCGTTGTGACGTTCGCCCGGCTCTCACCGCTCGTCGCCCTCATCGCGGGTATTCTCATCTTGCTTATCCCGCGGCTCCTCAACTACATCGTCGCGCTCTATCTCATCGTGGTCGGCCTGATCGGCCTCCTCGGACGATAACGCCGCCGCGCGGGCCATGATGCCCGAGGGATCGGCGCCGGGCTCCACCCGGCGCGCCGTCACGAGGAAGCCGGTGTGGGCGACCATGCGGTGAGCCGGCCGGACGCTGCGCCCGTCGACGTTCCAGGGTCGCAGTAGGATCTCGACGGTCTCGATGAGCCCGAACGTCCCCGCGGCGCGCAGGGTCTCCGCGATCTGCATCACCTGAGGGACGGTCGGCAGGTAACTGAGGAAAATTCCGCCCGAGAGGAGCGCGCCCTCGGCCTGCGGCACCATCCGCCAGGGCTCCGGCAGGTCGAGGACCACGCGGTCGACCGGCGCGTCGTCGGGAAGGACGCCGTCGGCGAGATCCCGCCGCCGCAGCACGAGCGACCGGGTCTCCCCGAGATAGCGGGTGATGTTGCGCTCGGCGACGCGCGCGAAATCCTCGCGCAGTTCATAGCTTACGACGCGGCCCTCCGGCCCCACCGCACGGACCAAGGCCATCGTCAGCGAGCCGGATCCGGTCCCGGCCTCGAGGACGCGCGCCCCCGGAAACACGTCGGCCGCCACGATGATCGCGCCGAGATCCTTGGGATAGACGACCTGGGCGCCCCGCGGCATCTCGAGCACGAACTCGCCGAGGGTCGGCCGCAGCACGAGGAACCGCTCGCCCCGAGTCGACCGGATCGTTCCGCCTTCGGTCCGTCCCAGCAGGTCGTCGTGCGCGACCCGGCCGCCCCGCAGGTCGCTGGTGCCGCCGCGCCGGAGCGTGATCATGTAGCGGCGCCGCCGGCGGTCGTAGAGGACGACGGAATCGCCTTCGGCGAGCCCCCTCATGCCGGCCGATCGCCCGGGGCGAACTGGCCGGCCACTATGACGTTGAAGCGGGCGAGATCGCGGCCGCGCCGGCCCGCCGGAGGCGCATGCGTTCCGCCGCGCGCTCCGTCATGCGGCAGAACGCGCAGACCTCCCCGGTCGTGGGCTGTCCGCAGTGGAGGCAGGCGCGAAGGTCGACGTTGTCCTGTCCCTGAACAAGCGGCCGCCCGCGCTCGAGGAACCCCCAGTACAGGCTCTGCTTGGTGCCGGGCGCCGCCTGCTCGAGGACGTTGAGCGCCTCTTTATATAGAAGGCTGCGGGCGCCGACGCTGTTCGGGCACTCGTCGAGGATATAGTCGATGCCCCGGATGATCGCGTAGGCGGCGGTTTCCCGCTCGGCGATCCGGAAGAACGGCTTGACCTTCCGGACGAGGGCGGGATGCGTGCTGTCGAGCACCGGCGCCTGCCGGGCGAGATACTCGGTCTGCCAGTGCAGCAGGTTGCCGAGCAGCACCGCCGCCTCGTCGTCGAGGTTGTGCCCGGTGGCCACGACCGTGAACCCGCCGTCGCGCGCGACCTTGTTGAACAAGTACCGCTTGCTGAGACCGCAGGCCGAGCAACTGACGCGTCCCGTCGCCCGCGCGAACGCCTCCACGCCCATGCCGTAGGTCGCGGGGATATCCGCGAGCACCAGTTCGGCCTGTTGGGCCTCGGCGTACGCGACGGACTTGCGCTGCGACTCCGCCGAGTACTCGCCGATGCCCAGATTGATGTACAGGCCGGTCGTCTGGTAGCCGAGACGGCGCAGGACGTCCCAGAGGGCGAGACTGTCCTTCCCGCCGGAGACCGCCACGAGGACCCGGTCGTCGCGCGTGAACATGCGCTCATGCTCGATCGCGCGGGCGACCTGCCGCTCGAAGAACTCGAGAAAGTGCTCGTTGCAGAACGCGGTGTGGTGGCGGCGGATCTCGACCGTCGCCCCCGCGGTGCACTTCTCTTTCTGACAGCGCATCAGGCGATGCCTCCCGTACGCGCCGAACTGCCGCCGGAGACGACCGGCCGCAGCTCCACGGTGTCTTCGTCGGCGACGCGGGCGTCGTGGGTGAGCAGCGTGGCGCCGCGGATGACCAGCACGGACTCCGGGTTGATGCCGAGCTCGACGAGGAGCTCGCGGACGCGGCGGGCCCCTTGGACCTCGACCTCGCGCTTCTGGTGGCGGATCAGCACTTTCATGCCGCGACGCCCCGCGGCTTGACGTTGTCCCGCACCCAGGCCACGATGCGCTCGAGCGTCGTCCCGGGCGTGAACACCGCGGCGATGCCGGCGGCTTCCAGGCCGGCCATGTCCTCGTCGGGAATGATCCCGCCGGCGAAGACCTTGTCGTCCCCCGCGCCCTGCGCGCGCAGCAGCTCCACGATCTTCGGCAGCAGCACGTTGTGCGCGCCGGAGAGGATGCTGAGCCCGATCGCGTCGACGTCCTCCTGGATCGCCGCGGTCGCGATCATCTCCGGGGTCTGGTGCAGTCCGGTGTAGATAACCTCGAAGCCCGCGTCCCGGAGCGCCCGCGCGACGACCTTGGCCCCGCGATCGTGGCCGTCGAGCCCGGGCTTCGCGACGAGAATCCGAATGCGCGCCTGTGTCACGCCGTTATTATCCCATGTTTCGGCGGGGAACGGGACGGGGAGGTCCCGTGGCAGACAGGCCGCGAACCTGCCCGCATGCCCGCCTACATCTGCGTCACCTGCGGCGTCCAGCACGGCGAGCGGCCCGAGCCGCCCGCGTCGTGCCCGATCTGCGAAGACGAGCGCCAGTTCGTAAACCCGCGGGGACAGGCCTGGACGACGCCGGAGGCCCTCCGCCGGTCCCACCGCAGCGTCCTCCGGGCCGAGGAGCCCGGCTTGATCGGCATCGGGATGGAGCCGTCGTTTGCGATCGGGCAGCGCGCGCTGCTCGTGCGGACCCCGGAGGGCAACGTGCTGTGGGACTGCACGAGCCTTCTCGACGGCGCCGTGGTCGAGGCCATCGCGGCGATGGGGGGACTGGCGGCGATCGCGATCTCGCACCCGCACTTCTACGCGGCGATGGTCGACTGGAGCCGCGCGTTCGGGCGCGTGCCGATTTATCTGGCCGAGGCGGACCGCCGGTACGTGATGCGGCCCGATCCGGTGATCGAGTTCTGGGACGGCGACCGCCGGGCGCTGCCGGGCGGCCTTATGCTGGTGCGCTGCGGCGGCCACTTCCGCGGGTCGACGGTGCTGCACTGGCCCGCGGGGGCCGGCGAGCGCGGCGCGCTGCTGACGGGCGACACCATTCAGGCCGTCCCCGACCGGCAGGCCGTGAGCTTCATGTATTCCTATCCGAACTATATCCCGCTGCCCGCCCAGACGGTGCAGCGTATCGCCGGGGCGGTCGAGCGCCTGGAGTTCGATCGGATCTACGGAGGCTGGTTCGACCGGAGCGTACCGTCCGGCGCCAAGGCGGCGGTCGCGCGTTCGGCGGCGCGGTACGTGCGCGCCCTCGGGACGGCGCCCGCGTAACGGCGGCCGGTCGCGAGGTCGGCGGTGAATATGACGAGGCCGCGGCGTTCCGCCGCGGCCTCGTCTACGTGTCCGCTTCGAGCGGTCCCGGTCGAGCCTACATCCCGGTTTGGGCGTCTACGATGAGCCGTGTCTGCAGCCCGGGCGGGAGGCCGTTCGCCCGTGCCCACGCCCCTACCAGCGCGGACCAATCGTTGCGGGAGAAAAGTAGCCCCCTGATCTCCCCCGCGCTCACCTGCACCCGCGCGTCCCACGTCGGCACCTGCGAGGTCCACGCGTAGACCACCGCGCGCCCCGCGAGGGTGGTTCCGTCGAACCGGCAGATCCGGAGACACGCGTACGTGCCGGTGGCAAATGGACGGCCGTAGACCGCGAGGGTCCAGACGCCGCCCGAGTAGGTACCGCCGGCGGCCACCCCGCCGAACGTTCCCGAGATCGTGCCCGATGGACGAGCGCCGGAGTACGAGGCCCCGGTCAGTGTGAGATTGTACGAGAGCGGCGTTTGGGCGGCCGCGGGCCTCGGCGACACGATGCCGGTCGCCAGCATGGCCGCCAGTGCGACAACGAGAACGGATCTCACCCCGAAGACACCTGCCCTTCCGGACCGGCGGCGCCGGTCCGTTCTTGCGCGACACAGCGCGCAAAGGGCATTTTACCCAGCGCGGAAGTAATCTGTTAGGCTACAAGACCGCCTGCTCGCGGTACTCTCCGTAGGCCTGCCGGAACACGTCGCAGATCTCGCCGATGGTCACGCGGGCGCGCACGGCGTCCACGATCGCCGGCATCGTGTTGCCCCCGGCGTCGGTCACGCGCCGGAGGGCATCGAGCGCCCGCCGCGCGGCGGCCTGATCGCGCGTGACGCGGATCCGGCGCACGCGCTCGATCTGCCGGCGCTCGACTTCGGGATCGATCCGCAACTGCGGGATCGGCACCGTGGCGTGGTCGGCGAACTCGTTGACCCCGACGATCGCCTTCTCGCGCCGCTCGATCTGCTGTTGGTACCGGTAACTCGCCTCGGCGATCTCGCGCATCGGGTACCCCTGCTCGATCGCCGGCAGCATCCCGCCCATCTCGTCGATCGTCCGGATGTAGGCGGCCGCGTCCGCTTCGACGCGGTCCGTCAGCGCCTCGATGAAATAGGCGCCGCCGGCCGGATCGACGGTGTTGGTCACCCCGGTCTCGTGCGCGATGATCTGCTGAGTCCGCAGCGCCAGCGTCGCGGCTTCTTCCGTCGGCAGCGCGTAGGTCTCGTCGAGCGAGTTCGTGTGCAGCGACTGGCAGCCCCCGAGCACCGCGGCGAGCGCCTGGAGCGCGGTCCGGACGATGTTGTTCTGCGGCTGCTGCGCGGTCAGGCTCACGCCGGCCGTCTGCGCGTGCGTCCGCAGCGTGAGCGACCGGGGGTTGCGCGCGCGGAACCGCTCCCGCATCAACCGGGCCCACATCCGGCGGGCGGCGCGGAACTTGGCAATCTCTTCGAAGAAATCGCTGTGGACGTCGAAGAAAAACGACAGCCGCGGCGCGAACGCGTCCACCTCGAGCCCGGCGTCGATGCCTGCCTGCACGTACGCGATCCCATCGGCGAGCGTGAAGGCGAGCTCCTGGACCGCGGTGGCGCCCGCTTCCCGTATGTGGTAGCCGCTGATGCTGATCGTGTTCCAGCGCGGCAGCTCCCGCGTGCCGTACACCATGAGATCTTGAATGAGCTTCATGCTCGGGCGCGGCGGGACAATCCACTCCTTCTGCGCGATGAACTCCTTCAGGATGTCGGTCTGCGTCGTCCCGCCCAGCGTCGCCGGGCTGAGGCCGCGCGCCGTCGCCACCGCCACGTACATCGCGAGCAGCACGTTCGCGGGGGCGTTGATCGTCATCGAGGTGGTGACCTCGTCGAGCGGCAGGTCGCGCAGCAGGAGGTCCATGTCCTCGACGCTGTCGATCGCGACGCCTTCGCGCCCCACCTCTCCCAGCGAGCGCGGGTGGTCGGAGTCGTAGCCCATGAGGGTCGGCATGTCGAAGGCGGTGGAGAGGCCCGTCTGGCCCTGCCGCAGGAGGTAGTGAAAGCGCGCGTTCGTGTCCTCGGCCGACCCGAACCCCGCGAACATCCGCATCGTCCACAGCCGCCCGCGGTACATGGTGGCGTGGATGCCGCGGGTGTACGGATACTTCCCGGGGGCGCCGAGGTCGCGCGCCGGGTCGTCCTGCGCGAGGTCGTCCGCGGTGTACAGCCGTTTGATCTCGAGATTCGAGATCGTGCTGAACTGGGCCGCGCGTTCGCCGTGCTCCGCCATCAGCCGCCGGCCGTTCGCCCCGCGCCGTCCCGCCCCGCGGAGCCGGGGTCAGACGGGGCCGTGCGGCCCCCGTCCGTGGCCGCCCCCTTGAGCTTCCGGACCTCTTCGGTCAGGAGCGGCAGGATCTCGAAGACGTCGCCCACCACGCCGTAGGTCGCGATGCCGAAGATCGGAGCCTGCGGGTCCTTGTTGATCGCGACGATACAGCGCGACCCGGACATGCCGGCGAGGTGCTGCGGCGCACCGGAGATGCCGCAGGCGATGTACAGCTGGGGATTGACGGTTTTGCCCGTCTGGCCGATCTCGTAATCGTGCGGGACCCACCCGGAATCGACCGGCGGCCGGCTCGAACCCACCGCGGCGCCGAGGATCCCGGCGAGCTTGTCGAGCAGAGCGAAGTTCTCCGGGCCCCGGAGCCCGCGCCCTCCCGAGACGATAATGTCGGCCTCGGTCAGCGGCACCGTCTCGCGCTTGATCGCCGAGACCTCGATGACGCGCGTGCGGATCGACCCCGGGTCGAGGCCGACGGGAACGGTCCGCACCTCGGCGGACCGGCCCGCCTCCGCGGGCGCGGGCGGGTAGATGTTCGGCAGCACCACCGCGATTCGCATCCCATCGCCGTAGGCGACCCGCGCGATCGCCTTGCGGGTCATGACCGGTCGCGTGGCGACCACCCGCTCGTCCTCGACCGCGACCGACGCGCAGTCGGTCACGATGCCTGCGTCGAGGCGCGCGGCGAGCCGCGGCGCCAGATCGCGGCCCGCGGCCGTGCTGCCGACGAGCACCAGCCCCGGCGCGGCGCCGGCGAGCAGTGAGCCCACGACCTGCGCGTGCGCGTCCGTCGTGTACGGCTCGAGCAGCGGCGACTCGGCGACGTGGACCACGTGGGCGCCGTGGGCGGCCAGATCGTCGGCCAGGGCGGCGATGCCCCGTCCGGCGGCGACGGCGTGGACCTTCATCGGCCCGGCCAGCGTCTTGGCCAGGCCCAGGAGCTCGTAGGTGATCTTGCGCGGACGGCCGCCCGCGTGCTCGGCGATGACCCAGACGTCGGAGGCCGCGCTCACAGCACCTTCGCCTCCTCGCGCAGCGCGCGGACGAGATCGTGGACGACTGCCGCCGGCTCGCCCTCCAGGCGCCGTCCGGCCTGCCGCTTGGGGGGCGGGGTCAATCCCAGCAGCTCGACGTGCGCGGGCGGTGGCGCGGTGATCCCGAGGTCCGCGAGGGTGCGCACGGTCACGGGGGTCCGCTTCGCCCGCATGATGCCGGGAAGCGACGGATAGCGCGCCTCGTTGATCCCGCGCTCGACTGTGATGACGGCCGGCAGCGTCACCTCGAGGACCTCGACGGCCCCCTCGACCTCGCGGTGCGCGGTGGCGTTGCCGTCGCCCAGGTCCAACTTGGTGACCGCGGTCGCCTGCGGCAGCCCGAGGAACTCCGCGAGGGCCGGCCCCACGATCGCCGCGTTGTCGTCGGTCGAGAGTTTCCCGCACAGCACGAGGTCGCACGGCACGGACTTGATCGCCGCCGCCAGCACCCGGGCCGTGCCGATGTGATCGAGCGAGGCGAGCGCCGGCTCCTGAATGTGGATCGCCGCGTCGGCCCCCATCGCCAGACCGGTACGCAGGGCTTCGACCGCCCGCGCCGGCCCGGCCGTCACGAGCGTCACGGTGCCGCCGAAGCGCTCCTTGATCCGCAGCGCCTCCTCGACGCCGTGCTCGTCATAGAAGTTGAGGACGAAATTGAGCCCGCTCTCCTCGATGCCCCGCCCGTCGGCGCGGATCCGGATCGGGACCTCGGTGTCGGGAACGTGCTTGACGCAGACAACGATGTTCACGCCTGCCCTCCGCCGAGGACGCTCCGAGCGATCACGAGCCGCTGGATCTCGGACGTTCCCTCGTACAATTCGGTGATCTTGGCGTCGCGAAAATGCCGTTCGACCGGGTAGTCTTGAATATACCCGTACCCTCCGAAGATCTGCACCGCCTGGGTCGCCGCCCACATCGCCGTCTCGGAGGCGAACAGCTTGGCGATCGATGCCTCGAGCGTGTGGCGCCGGCCCTGGTCGCGGATCCACGCGGCCCGGTACATGAGGAGCCGGCCGGCCTGAATCCGCGTCGCCATGTCCGCGATCTTCCACTGCGTCGCCTGGAAGTCCGCGATCGTTCGCCCGAACTGCCGGCGCTCTTTCGCGTAGGCGACGGCATCTTCCATGGCGGCACGGGCGATGCCGAGGGCCTGCGCGGCGATCCCGATCCGGCCGCCGTCGAGCGTGGCCATCGCGACCGTGAAGCCCTTCCCTTCTTCGCCGAGCAGGCGGGCCGCGGGAAGCCGGCAGTCTTGTAAGACGATCTCACACGTGCTGCTGGCGTGAATCCCGAGTTTGTGCTCGATCTTGCCGACGCTGAGCCCGGGGTCGCCGCGCTCGGCGATGAAGGCGCTGATCCCGCGCGCTCCCTCCCCGCCGGTCCGGGCGTAGATGATCAGCACGTCGGCCTCGACGCCGTTCGTGACGAAGATCTTGGTGCCGTTCAGCACCCAGTGATCGCCGTCGCGCCGGGCCGTGGCGCGCAGCGCCGCCGCGTCCGATCCGGCGGTGGGCTCGGTGAGACAGTAGCACCCCAGCTTCCGGCCCCGCGCCAGTTCGGTGAGATACGTCCGCTTCTGCGCCTCCGTCCCGAAGGCGAAGATCGGAAAGCAGTCGAGCGAGTTGTTGACCGAGAGCACCGCCGCGAGCGCGGCCTCGGCGCGGGCGACCTCCTCGAGGACGACGGCGTAGGAGACCGTGTCCATCCCGCCGCCCCCGTACTCCTCGGGGATGAAGACGCCCATGAGGCCCATCTCGCCCAGCTCGCGCAAGAGCTCCCGCGGATAGGCGCCGCGGCGGTCCATCTCCGCGGCGATCGGCAGCAGGCGCGTCGTGGCCCACTCCCGCACCGTGGTCTGCACCAAGCGATGCTCTTCGTTCAGGGTGAATTCCATCGCACCTTTCGTTCGTGGCGGCCGCGACCCGAACCTACGTGCTGTATTTCTCCTACCTCGTCCGCCGGATGATGCGGAGGCCGTAGGCCGCCGCGCGGGCCCGCGGCGCCCCGTCCATCTGAAAGTGCAGGTACTGCTCCGCGCCGCGCGGGCTCACGACAAACGCGTCGGGCCCCACCGCGCGCGCCGTCAGCGGCTCGCCGTCGACCTCGACCAGGAGACGGCCGTCCGCGGCCCGGACGCGCAGCACCATGCCTTCGCCTGAGCGATACTCGCCCGCGTAGGCCGCGAGGCGCTCCGGCGCGCAGACGTAGTCGGGATAGGCGATCGCCGGCGTCTCCGGCGGAGCGCCCTGGAGGACGTTCAGCAGGCCGTGGGCGATCGTGCGGACCGGCGCGTCCGCGAGGTTGGCGAGGACCGCGACGGCGAGCCCGTGCGCGGGTACCAGGGCGACGTGCGCCGAGATACTGCGACGGCCGCCCCCGTGCTCGACGAGCGCGCCGCCCCGGTAGTCGGGCAGGACGGCGAGGCCGTAGCCGTAGCCCTGCCCCGGCGCGATCGCGATGTGCGCGCGGGTCATGGCGGCGACCGCGCGTTCCGACAGAATCCGCCGGCCGCCGGCGACACCGCCTGTACGGTAGAGCGTCAGGTAATGCAGGAGGTCCGTGGCGGTGGCGCAGATGCCGCCGGCGGGGTTCCAGACCTCGGAGTACCACCAGGTCCGCGCCGGGACGGCGCCGCGCGTCCCGTTGCCGGTCCGCGCCACATACGGCGTCGTGACGCCGTCCAACGGCTCCGACGCCGGTCCAAACGTCGTGTGCGCGAGCCCGGCAGGGCCGATGACCTCCTCGGTCACGAAGCGCGCATACGGCCGGCCGCTCACCCGCGCGATGATCTCGCCCAGCAGGGCGTACCCTTCGTTGCAGTAGCTGAACTGGGCGCCGGGCGGCCCGAGCGGCATCCAGTCGCTCTCGGCGAGGTAGGCCATCAAATCGCCGGCGGTCGCGAACGGCGGGCGGTCCTCGACGCGCACCGGCGGGGGAGGGCCGTCCGGATCCTCGCGGGCGCTCGCGCCGAAGGCGTACCAGCGCGACGGAAGGGGCGGAAACCCGGGGGTGTGCGTCAGGAAGTGGTGAATCCTGATCGCCGCGGCGTCGCCGCGCGGCACCCGGAACTCCGGCAGATAGTGGACCACCGGGTCGTCCACGGAGAGCCGGTGCTCGTCCGCGAGCCGCATGATCGCCGCCGCGGTGAAGGACTTGGTGACCGAAGCCACGCCGAAGATCGTCTCGGGCCCGGCGGGGACCGCGCGCTCGAGGTCCGCCGCCCCGAATCCGCGCGCGTAGACGACGGCGTCGTTCCGGGCCGCCGCGGCCGCGGCCCCGGGCACCCCGGAGCGCGCCAGCAGGTCCTCCGCGTAGGCCTCGAACGTCTTCACCGGCGCCCCTCGGGATACTCGTAGAATCCCCGTCCGGTCTTGCGTCCGTGGTACCCGGCCAGCACCATCTTGCGCATGAGCGGCGGCGCCGCGTACCGCGCGTCCTTGAACTCCTGATACATCGCCTCGGCGATGTAGTAGGTCGTGTCGATGCCGACGAAATCGAGCAAGGTGAGCGGCCCCATCGGATGGTTGAGGCCGAGCTGGACCGCGGTGTCGATGTCTTCCCGGGTCGCGACGCCCAGCTCGAGCGCGCGCACCGCGTCCAGCAGATACGGCACCAGCAGCAGATTGACGATGAAGCCGGGCGAGTCTTTGCAGACGACGACGGTCTTGCCGAGCGCCTCGCAGAAGGCCCGCGCCGCACCGAGCGTCTCGTCCGACGTCAGGAACCCGCGCACGAGTTCCACCGGCTTCATCACCGGGACCGGATTGAAGAAATGCATGCCGATAAACCGGTCGCCCCGGCGCGTCACCGACGCCATCTCGGTGATGCTGAGGGAACTTGTGTTGCTGGCGAACACCGTCCCCGGCGGGCACAGCCGGTCGAGCTGCGTGTAGAGCGCCTTCTTCGCGTCCATCAACTCCACGATCGCCTCGATGACGAGGTCGCACCCCGCCAGATCCGGAAGGCGCGTCGTTCCGCGCACGCGCTTCCGGGCGGCGTCCCGGTCCGCGGCGGAGAGCTTGCCGCGTTCCACGCCCCGGCCGAGCGACCGATCGAGGCGGTCGAGCCCCCGGGCGAGCAGGTCGTCGGAGACTTCGCGGACGACGACGTCGTAGCCGGTCCTGGCGCAGACCTCCACAATCCCCGAGCCCATGAGCCCGAAGCCGGCGACGCCGATTGTTCGAAACGCCACGGTGCACCTCCCCGCGTTTCCGCGTGCCGCACCGGCGGCACGCCGTCGGCGCTACGCGATGACGTCCAGCACGAGGGACGGCGCGCCCTGCGCCTCCGGCCCGATGCGATACGCGTCGAGGATCCGGCGGCCGGCCTCGGCCGTCCGCGCTTCGTCGGCCGCCCGCAGCCGCACGAGCGCCTCGCCCCGGCGCACGGCGTGACCGGTTTTCCGCTCGAGAATGATCCCCGCCGCGGGATCGATCCGGTCGCCGGCCTTCGACCGGCCCGCTCCGAGCGCGATCGCCGCGTACCCGATTGCTTCCGCGTCGATGCCGGTGACAAAGCCGTCGGCCGGCGAGGCCACCGGCCGCTCCACCTTCGCCCGCGGAAGCCGCTCCGGGTGCTCGACGACCTCGGGATCCCCGCCCTGCGCCTCGACCATCGCGGCCAGCGTTCGGGCGCCGTCGCCGCTCGCAAGGGCGCTCTCGAGGCGCGCGCGGGCGCCGGCGGCGTCGGCCGCCACGCCCGCGAGGACGAGCATCTGCGCCCCGAGCGCCAACGAGAGCTCTTTGAGGTCGTCGGGACCTTCGCCGCGCAGCGTGCGGATCGCCTCTTCGACCTCGACGGCGTTGCCCACCGTCCGGCCGAGCGGCTGCTCCATGCTGCTCAGGACCGCGGCGGTGCGGCGGCCGGCGGCCCGCCCGATCTCCACCATGGCCGCGGCCAGCGCCCGCGATTCGGCGGCGGTCTTCATGAACGCGCCGCTGCCGGTTTTGACGTCCAGCACGATCGCCCGGCTGCCGGAGGCGATCTTCTTGCTCATCACGCTCGAAGCGATGAGGGCGACGCTGTCGACGGTCGCGGTGCGGTCGCGCAGCGCGTACAGCCGTTTGTCCGCCGGCACGAGCTTCGCCGACTGGCCGGCGATCGCGCACCCGACGCGGTTGACCTGCGCGACGAGCGCGCGGGGCTCGAGCTCGACGCGCAGGCCCGGAATGGCCTCGAGCTTGTCGAGCGTCCCGCCGGTGTGGCCGAGGGCGCGCCCGGACAACTTGGCGACGCGCGCGCCGGCGCTGGCCGCGAGCGGCACGACGACCAGCGACGTCTTATCGCCGACGCCGCCGGTGCTGTGCTTGTCGACCGTCGGGCCGGCGATGCCGCTGAGATCGAGCGTCTCCCCGCTCTCGACCATCGCCCGGGTGAGTGCCGCCGTCTCGGCCGCGGAGAGGCCCTTGAAGTAGACCGCCATCAGAAACGCCGCCATCTCGGCGTCCGAGACGTCGCCGCGGACGAACGCGCCGACAAACTCCCGGACCGTCTCCGGCGCGAGGGCCTCGCCGTCCCGTTTCGCTCGGATGACGTCGTACGCTCGCATCGTCGAACGTTCTTACCCTTGGCGCCGGACAAAACCTCCGGGCAGGAGGCGCATCTTTAGTCCGCGCCGCAGGCCCAGGTGCGCGTCGCGTCGAACCGACGGCCGTTTGCGACTCGAGTGATGCAGGACCCTGGCTCCGGGAGGACATCGCTATCGCGCGCGCGGCCGACGTCCCGATCACCGTTCGACCCGCCTCCGCCCGGGAATTCCCCATCGTTTGGACGCTGTTGATGGGCCTCGCCGTGTACGAACGGCGGCGCCGGCAGGTCGAGGCGACGCCCGCGCGGCTGCGCCGGCACGGGTCCGGGCGGCGGCCCTACTTCAGGGCGCTGATCTGCCGCCGCGGCGCGACGCCCGTCGGGGTGGCAATCTACCTCATGACCTACTCGACGTTCGCGGGCCGGCCGACGCTGTACATCGAGGATATTTTCGTGCTGCCGCGCGAGCGCGGACACGGCGCCGGGCAGGCGATGATGCGCGCGCTCGCCCGCATCGCCGTGCGCACCGGCTGCGGGCGGATGGCGTGGAGCGTGCTGCGCTGGAACACGCCGGCGATCAGGTTCTACCGGCGGCTCGGCGCGCACAAGGTCAGCGCGTGGGCGTCGATGGGCCTCGGGACGGACGAGATCAGGCGTCTTGCCGCGTCCGCCTCGGCACGCGCCCGACGTCCCCGTCGCCGGGGAGGTCGCGCACGATCCTTCGCACGAGGCTGACGAAACGGGGGCCGACCGCCGCGGCCGCCGCCAGAACGTCCTGGTGCGAAAGGGTCCCCTCCCCCCCGGCCGCCGCATTGGTGATCGCCGCGATACCGAGCACGCGCATGCCGGCGTGCCGCGCCGCGATCGCCTCGAGCACCGTCGACATGCCCACCGCGTCCGCTCCGAAGGCGCGAAGCATCCGAATTTCCGCCGGCGTCTCGTAGGACGGACCCATCACCCCGGCATACACGCCGGCGCGCAGCGGCGTCCGGTCCGCCCGCGCCGCGGCCTCGGCCAGCCTCCGCAGCGATGCATCGTAGACCTGCGACATGTCCGGGAACCGGGGCCCGAGGCGGTCGTCGTTCGGACCGACGAGCGGATTCGTGCCGGTGAAGTTGATGTGATCGGTGAGCAGCATGAGGTCGCCGCGCCGAAACGCCGGGTTCAACGCGCCCGCCGCGTTGCTCAGGATGAGCGCCGAGGTACCGAGCGCCGCGAGCAGCCGCACGGGAAAGACGACCTCCCGCGCTGTGTAGCCTTCATATAGATGCGCGCGGCCGCGAAGCGCCGCGACCGGCCGCTCCTCGAGCCGGCCCAGCACCAATTCGCCCGCGTGGCCCTCGGCGGTCGGCACCGGAAAGTGCGGAATCGTCCGGTACGGCACGACGGCCTCGGCCTCGATCTCCTCGGCCAGGCCGCCGAGGCCGCTGCCGAGCACGATGCCGCAGCCCGGCGCGATCCGGGCGTGCGCCCGCACCACCGCAACCGCTTCGTCAAGCGCCGCCCGCCCCGGATCCGGCTCGGACCCCGTCACGCCCGGAGCACCTGGTCGAGGAAGCTCGTGCCGGCGCCGGTCCCGGAAGCGCCGAGCGCCTCGGCGACCGTGGCGCCGACGTCGGCGAACGTGCGCCGGACGCCGAGGTCCACGCCGCCCCGAATCCCGGGACCGGCGGCGAGCAGCGGCACGACCTCCCGCGAATGATCCGTACTGCTCGTGGTCGGATCGTTGCCGTGGTCCGCGGTGATCACGAGGAGATCCGTTGGACCGAGGCGCCGGCACACCTCGTCGAGCCTGGCGTCGATGCGCTCGAGGTCGGCGCCGTAGCCTTTCGGGTCGTTCCGGTGGCCGTACTGCGTATCCAGATCGACGAGGTTCGTGAAGACGAATCCGCGGTCGAGGCCGTCGAGCGCCCGCACCGTTTGTGCGAGCCCGTCCATGTCATCGTGCGTGTGCACGGCCGCGGTGACGCCGCGTCCGGCGAAGAGGTCCGGGATCTTGCCGACGCCCACCACGGCCACGCCGGCGGCCGCGAGGAGGTCGAGCACCGTGTCCCGCGGCGGCGGCACCGAGAAGTCCCGCCGGCGGTCGGTCCGGACAAACCGCCCCGGCTCGCCGACAAACGGGCGGGCGATGACCCGGCTGACCGCGTGGGGGCCGGTGAGAATGGCCCGCGCCGTCTCGCACATGCGGTAGAGCTCGTCGATCGGGATGACCGATTCATGCGCCGCGATCTGGAAGACGCTGTCGGCGGAGGTGTAGACGATGGGCCGCCCCGTGCGCATGTGCTCGTCGCCCAACTCCGCGATGATGACCGTGCCCGACGCCGGCCGGTTGCCGAGGACCCGGCGGCCGATCCGCGATTCGAACTCGTTGATGACCTCGGGCGGGAAGCCGTGCGGGTACGTCGGAAAGGGCCGGTCGAGGACGAGCCCCATCAGCTCCCAATGACCGGTCGTACTGTCCTTACCGGCCGAGACCTCGGTCAGAATGCCGAAGGCCCCCTCCGGATGCTCGGCCGGCGGAACGCCGGCGATCTCGGCGAGGCGGCCCAGGCCGAAACGTCCCAGCACGGGGAGCCGCAGTCCGCCGCAGGCGGCCGCGGTGTGCGGCAGCGTGCTCGAGCCCTCGTCGCCGTAGCGGGCCGCGTCCGGGGCCGGCCCGATTCCGCAGCTGTCGAGCACCAGCACCACCACGCGGGCGCAGCGGCTCACGCCGTCGGCACGCCGAATCGTTCCGCCGCGAGCAGGATGCCGACGATCGACTTCGCGTCGCGGATCTCGCCGGTCGCGACGAGGCGCCGCGCGACGGCGAGCGGGACGCGGTGCACCGTAAGATCCTCTTCCTCCCGCTCCGCCGTCGCGGGATGCAGATCCTCCGCGAGAAACAGATGCATCTCTTCGTTGGAGAAACCGGGAGCCGGATAGAACGTCGCGAGCCGCTCCCACGCGTGCGCGGCGTAGCCGGCTTCTTCGGCGAGCTCGCGCCGCGCGCAGGCTTCCGGGGTCTCGGGCGGTTCGATCGTCCCGGCGGGAATTTCGAACAGCATCCGGCCGACCGCGTGCCGTGTCTGTTGGACCAGCACGATCTCCCGGTCGGGGAGCATCGCGACCATCGCCACCGCGCCGGGATGCTCCACCACTTCCAGCGCCCACCGGCGGCCGCCGGCGTTCTCCATCTCGTCCACGCGCACCGAAAAGGCGCGGCCGGCGAACACCCGGCGGCTGCCGAGCACGCGCGCGCCGCCCGTCATCCCGCCTCGAGCATTCGCCGAAGGGATGCGACCGCTTCGGTCAGTCGCCGCCTCGCGCTCCGGTGGTCTCGTAGACCGGGGTGCCTTCGCGGGTGGCGAGGTCCCGGAACGCGGCCAGCACCTTCATCGTGATCGGCCCCGGCTTGCCGGTGCCGACGGCCCGTCCGTCGACCTCGACGACCGGCCCGAGTTCCGCGCCGGTGCCGGTCAGGAAGCACTCGTCGGCGGTGTAGATGTCGTGCAGCGTCAGCACCTGTTCCGCCGCCGGCACGCCCATCGCAGCGCAGAGGTCCAGCACCGTCTGGCGTGTCACGCCCTGCAGAATGCCGAGGTACGCCGGCGGCGTCGCGACGCGCCCGTTGCGCACCATGAAGACGTTGTCGGCGGTGCACTCGGCGACGTAGCCTTCCGTCGTCAGCATCAGGCCCTCGTCGGCGCCGGTCAGGTTCACCTCGAGGCGCGCCATGATGTTGTTGAGGTAGTTGCAGGTCTTGACGCGCGGGTTGAGCACGTCGACCGGCCGCTGCCGGGTCGAGGTCGTCACGAGCCGAAGCCCCTTGCGGTACGCCTCTTCCGGATACAACTGGATCGTGTCGACGATGATCACGACGCTCGCCTTCGGGCATTTGCGGGGGTCGATGCCGAGATCACCGCGGCCGCGGGACACAACCGGGCGGATGTAGGCATCGCGCAGCCCGGTGCGCCGGACGGTCTCCACGATCGCGCCGCTGACCTCGTCGCGGCTCATCGGGATCTCGAGCTTCAGGGTACGGGCGGACTCGAACAAGCGGTCCACGTGCTCGGTCAGCTTGAAGATCCGGCCGTTGTAGCAGCGAATCCCTTCGAACACCCCGTCGCCGTACAGGAAGCCGTGGTCGTAGACCGAGACGCTGGCTTCCTCCTTGGAGACGAAGCGGCCGTTGACGAAGACCAGTCCCATACGGTGTCCCTCCACCCAGAGTGAAAACTAACCGCGCCGCCACGACCCCTTCGAGCGGCGCGGGTCTCGGTACGGTCAGCGGTTCGCCCTTGGCGCGGAGGCCTCCTTTGTATGCCCCGTCTGCCGGGGGACCTCCGGCCGGAGACCGTCCCCGGCGGCGTCCGCGCCCACGCTGTGCTGCCGCGCGAGCGCCGCCGCCACGAACGACCGGTACAGCGGATGCGGCCGCGTCGGCCGCGACCGATATTCCGCGTGGAACTGCGTTCCGAGAAACCACGGGTGTCCGGGCAGCTCGACGATCTCGACGAGATTGCGCTCCGGGTAGAGCCCGGTCACGCGCAGCCCGTGGCGCGTCAGAACCGGCAGGTATTCGTTGTTGACCTCGAACCGATGCCGGTGGCGCTCCTCGACGTCGTCCGTCCCGTACGCCGCGTGCGCGAGCGAACCCGGGGCAAGCCGGCAGGGATAGAGGCCCAACCGCATCGTGCCGCCCTTGTCCGTCACGGCCTTCTGCTCCGGCAGCAGATCGATCACCGGATGCGGCGTCGCCGGGTCCACTTCTGTCGTGTTGGCGCCCTCGAGTCCGCAGACGTGGCGCGCGAACTCGACCACGGCCCACTGCATGCCGTAGCAGACCCCGAAGAACGGCACGCCGTACGTCCGCGCAAACTGCGCGGCCTTCACCTTGCCCTCCACGCCGCGGGCGCCGAACCCCGGACATACGAGGATGCCGTGGAACCGCCCGAGCCGCGCCGCCACGCCGGCCTCGTCGAGCGCCTCGAGCTCCTCGGAGTCCTGCCTGACGATGCGCACACGGCAGCCGGTCGCGATCCCGCCGTGCCGCAGCGCCTCCTCGATGCTGATGTAGGAATCGTCGTTGCCCATGTACTTCCCGACAAGCGCGATCTCGACCACTTCGGGCGAGTTCAGCAGGCGGTCGACCATTACGCGCCAGTCCGTCAGGTCCGGCGCGCGGACCGGCAGGTCGAGGCGCTTTTCGGCGATGCGCGCGAGTCCCTCGTCCTCCAGGACCAGCGGGACTTCGTACACGCTCTGCGCGTCGATGGACTGGATCACGCCCTCGGGCGTCACGTCGCAGAACAACGCCAGCTTGTCGCGCAGGCTGCGCGACAGCGGACGCTCCGCCCGGCACACGATGACGTCCGGATGAATGCCGATGCTGCGCAGTTCCTTGACGCTGTGCTGCGTCGGCTTGGTTTTGAGCTCGCCGGCGCCGCGGAGGTACGGGACGAGCGAGACGTGCACGTACATCACGTTGGCCTCGCCGACAAAGCGCCGGAACTGCCGGATCGCTTCGAGGAACGGCAGGCTCTCGATGTCGCCGACCGTTCCGCCGACCTCGACGATCATCACATCCGCGCGCTGAAGGCGCGCGACGCGGCTGATCTCGTCGCGGATCTCGTTCGTGACGTGCGGAATGACCTGCACGGTCCCGCCGAGGTACTCCCCCCGGCGCTCGCGGGCGATCACGGCGCCGTAGATCTTGCCGGTCGTCGTGTTGTTGTCGCGCCCGAGGCTCTCGTCAATGAACCGCTCGTAGTGCCCGAGGTCCATGTCGGTCTCGGCGCCGTCGTCGGTGACGAAGACCTCCCCGTGCTGGAACGGGTTCATCGTCCCGGCGTCCACGTTGACGTACGGGTCGAACTTCAGCGCGCTGACCCGCCACCCGCGGCTCTTGAGCAGACGGCCGAGCGAGGCCGACGTGATGCCCTTCCCGAGCGCCGAGGCGACGCCCCCTGTGACGAAGATGTACTTGGTTTGCTGCTGCGTCATCGGCTGCGTCCCCCCGCAGAGTACCGCCTCGTCCGGCCGAGTCCTTCCGGTCCGCCCATCATCGTTCGCCGCCCCACGACAGCTTCGTGCGCAGCAGCCGATAGAAGCCCGTGCGCCCGAGGCGGACGAGGCGCGTCCGGCACGGCGCCCGCGCCACCCGCACGATATCTTCCGGCTCGAGCGGTTCGCCCTCCTGGCCGTCGACCGTCAGCACGGACGGCGCGCCGGTCGGCTCGACGCGGATCGTGATCGCCTCGTTGCCGGAAAGCACGACGGCGCGGGCGTTCAGCGTGTGCGCGCAGATCGGGGTGAGCACGATCGCGTCGAGATCGGGGTGCAGGATCGGGCCGCCTGCCGAGAGCGAGTACGCCGTCGAGCCGGTCGGGGTGGCGACGATGAGTCCATCCGCCAGGTGCGTGGCCAGGTGGTCGTCGTTGATGTCGGTGCGGATCCGTAGAATTCGGGCGTAGCCGCTCTTCGTGACGACGACGTCGTTGAGCGCCAGGAGCTCGCGGACGATCCGTTCCTCTCCGGCGCCGGCCGCCGTGGACTTGACGCGGCAGATCTGCGCCAGCAGCATCATCCGCTCGTCCACGCGGTAATCGCCGGCGAGGACGCGCAGCAGCGCGTCGTCGACGGCCCGGTCGTGCACCTCGGCCAGGAAGCCGAACCCGCCGAGGTTCACGCCGAGGATAGGAATCCCGTTGGGTGCGGCCTGCCGGGCCGAATTCAAGATCGTGCCGTCTCCGCCGAAAACGACCAGCATCTCCACGCGCCCGGCGAGCTCGGCGGCCGGCGCGCCGAGCTCGGAGAGGCCGAGGGTCTGCGCGCTCTCCTGGTTGACGATCACGTCGACCCCGCGCGAGGTCAGCAGCGTCACCGCGTGCCGCGCCAGGTGTCCGACCTCGGGGTCGCCCCGCAATTTCTCGATGTTGACGATCAGGCCGACGGCGTTCATGCGCCGCGCCTTCCGAGGCGTCGGTGCGCGTCCGCGACGGCGGCATCGATGTCGAGCGCCGGAGTCGGCCGCCAGGCGGCCGGCCGGGGGCGCGCCGGCACCGCCGCCGTCCCCTGCCTGATGAGATGCGCCAGGTACTCGATGTTCCCGGCCGGACCGGTGATTGGTGACGGCGTCACCGCCGCCGGCGTGAGCCCCGACCGCGCGGCGGCGGCGAGCGCGTCCTCGACGACCGCGGCGTGCACCGCGGGATCGCGGACGACCCCGCCGCGCCCCACCGCGGCCCGGCCCGCTTCGAATTGCGGTTTGACGAGCGCGACGACGCTTCCGCCCGGCCGGACGAGCCCGGCGATCACGTTCCACACGAGGCGCAGGCTGATGAACGACAGGTCCGCGGTGACGAGATCGGCGGCGGCGGCAAACCGGTCGGGTGTAAGCTGCCGTGCGTTCGTGCCTTCCATGACGATCACCCGCGGATCCCGCCGGAGACTCCAGGCGAGCTGCCCATGTCCGACGTCCACGGCGTAGACCCGGACGGCCCCCGCCTGCAGCAGACAGTCGGTGAAGCCGCCGGTGCTGGCGCCGAGATCGATCGCCACGGCGCCGCGCGCGTCGATCCCGAACGCCGCCAGCGCGTGCGCGAGCTTGACGCCGCCCCGGCCGACGTACGGGTGCGCCGGAGCGACCACGCCGACGCGCATCTCCGGCGTCACGCGGCGGCCCGGCTTATCCGCGACGGCGCCGTCGACGGTGACGCGTCCCGCGAGGACCGCGGCCTGCGCACGGGCCCGGGTGTCCGCGAGGCCCTCCAGCACCAGCCGTTCGTCCAGCCGCACGCCGGTCCCCCGCTTCACCGGTCCCGCTCCAGCAGATAGATCGCAAGATCTTCGAGCCGCGCGCTGCGCGCGCCGAGCGGTGCGAGGGCCAGCACCGCGTCGTCCGTCGCCTCCGCCGCGAGCCGCCGCGACCGCTCGAGGCCGAACACGGCCGGGAACGTCACCTTCGACTGGCTGGCGTCGGCCCCGGTTCCCTTGCCGAGCTTGCCGCTCTCGCCGACGACGTCGAGGATATCGTCGATGATCTGGAAGGCGAGGCCCATGTGCTCCCCGTAGCGGTCGAGCGCGCGGAGATCACCCTCCTCGGCTCCGGCAAGCACAGCGCCGATCTTCAGGCAGGCCCGGATGAGCGCGCCGGTCTTCAGACGGTGAATCTGACGGACCTCGGCCTCGGCCGGCACGGCGTGGACGGCGAGCAGGTCGAGCACCTGGCCGCCGACCATCCCTTCACTGCCGATGCCGAGCGTCAACTCGCGAATCGCCCGCACCACCCGGTCCGGCGGACATCCCGGCACGTCGGCGTTCCGCGCCAGCAGCTCGAACGCATGCGCGTGCAGGGCGTCGCCGGCCAGCACGGCCATCGCCTCGCCGAAGACCACGTGGCAGGTCGGCCGTCCCCGCCGGACCGCCGAGTCGTCCATGGACGGCAGGTCGTCGTGAATCAGCGAGTAGGTGTGGATCAGCTCGACCGCGCAGGCCGAGGGCAGCACGGCCTCGGGCGGGGCGCCCGCGACCTCGGCGCCGGCGATGACCAGCATCGGACGCAGCCGCTTGCCGCCGGCAAACACGCTGTACCGCATGGCGCGGTGGACGTCGGCCGGGGGGGCGCTTTCCGAGGGGAGATACCGGTCCAGGGCGCTCTCGACGAGCCGGCCGTGCTCGGCGAGAACGCTCTCGATGGCGACCGGTCGGCGGGACGTTTCCGGCATCCTGGCTTAGCGGATCTCGAACTCCTTTCCCTGGCCCGGGTCCGGCTGCCAATCCTGGTGGACGTCGCGTACGAAGGCCCCCGGCGGCCCGCTGCTCACGGCGTTCACCAGCGCATCGAGCGCGGGACGCTCGCCGTCCGCCACGACCTCGACGCGCCCGTCGGACAGATTGCGCACCCAGCCCCCCACGCCCAACCGGTGCGCCGTCCGGCGGGTGAACTCACGAAAGCCGACGCCTTGGACCCGGCCGGATACCAAAAGACGCACCCGCACTCCGAGGCGCCACTACGGAGCGGCCTGCCGAACCAGGCGCGGGTCGAGCCGGACGATTCGGCCGAGCATGCCGTTGACGAACCGCCCCGACTCTTCCGTGCTGTACTGCTTCGCCAGCTCGACCGCCTCGTTGATGATGACGCCGACTGGGGTGTCGGTGTGCTGCAGCTCGAAGATCGCCATGCGGAGCACGTTCCGGTCCACCGTCGCCATGCGCTCGAGGGTCCAGTGCTCCGCGACGCTGCGGATCAACGCGTCGATCTCCTCGACGTGCCGCCGCGTGCCGCGCACGAGCCCGTCGATGAGCGTCCAATCGTCCTGCGGCCAGCCCTCTGCGCGCAGGGGTTCGAGGGCGTCGTCGATGCGGCCTTTGCCCAGGTCGACCTGAAAGAGCACGCCGAGCGCGGCCTCACGGGCCTGGTGGCGCGTACTCATGCGGGCCCCGCCGAAAACAGACTGACCACCGAGACGGTGGTCAGAGACGGCTTTTTTCGGGGCGTGTCGCGCCCCACAGCGCGCAACATCGGTGTCACATGCTCCTGCACCACCGTATTATACCCGCTCACCCTTCGGCGAGCAACTGCCGGACGGCGTCGACGTCGACGGCGATCTGACGGGTGAGCGCGGCCGCGTCGGGAAACGCGCGCTCGTCGCGGACGCGCCGCGCGAACTCGAGCGTCATCGGTTCGCCGGCGCAGTCGCCGTCGAAATCGAGCAGGAAGGTCTCGACGCTGACCCCGCCCCCGCCGAAGGTCGGGCGGGTGCCGATGTTGGTCGCGCCGCCGTAGGGGCGGCCGCGCACGGTGGCGACGGTCGCGTACACGCCGTGCGCCGGGACGATCTTGCGCGGCTCGACCGCGAGATTGGCCGTCGGCACGCCGATCGTACGGCCGCGTCCTTCGCCGGGGACCACCCGTCCGGCCAGACGGTAGCGCCGGCCGAGCAGGCGCCCGGCGTCCTCGACGAGGCCTTCCCGCAGCGCGGCGCGTATGCGGCTGCTGCTGACCGGCTCACCGCCGATAAGCACGGCGGGGACGAGATGGACCGGGACGTCCGCCTCCCGGCCCCACGCCTCCAGCTGGCGCGCCGTCCCCTCGCGGCGGAACCCGAAGGTATACGACGACCCCGCGACGATCTCGCGGGCGTCGAGGCGCCCGCGCAGCACGTCGCCGAGCCACGCCGCGGCGGAAATCCGCGAGAACGCGTCGTCGAACGGCAGCACGAGGGCCGCGTCCAGGCCGAGCGTCTCGAACTGTTCGAGCCGTTCGTCGATTGTGCTGAGGAGGACCGGCTCGCGGCCCGGCCGCAGGACCTCGAGCGGATGCGGTTCGAACGTCAGCGCCGCGGCCGGCCCGCCGCGCGCCCGCGCGCGCTCGGCGGCGAGCCCGATGACGCGCCGGTGGCCGAGATGAACCCCGTCGAACGTGCCGAGCGCGAGGACCGGCGCCCGGACCTCGGCCGGCCAGTCAGCGAGGCCGAAGATGCGGCGCACGCGGCCTCCCGGGTCCCGCCGGGCGCGACTGCGGTGCCGGAGCGCCGCCCCCGCCGGCCAATACCTTGAACGGACGGAGCAATCCCTGCTCCACCCGCGCGAGGGCGACGAGCGTGCCGCGCCGGCTGCGGAGTCGCACCGGCAGCTCATCGGCGAGCGCGTGTCCCGCCTTCCAGGCCGGCACGGGATGCCCGTGCAGCACGTCGCTCACGCTCTGGTCGGAGAGATCGACGGCCGGAAGGTGCCCCACGGCGTCGTCCATCGAGATCAGGGCGCCCTCGAGCGCGCCCGCCGCGGCGAGCGCGCCCAACTCCTCGAGGGTGCGCGCGTGCTCGATCTCGAACGTGCCCGTGCGGGTGCGCACCATGAAGTGCGCGTAGCCGCCCACACCGAGCGCATCCCCGACGTCGGCGCACAACTTGCGGATGTACGCGCCCTTGCCGCACGTCACGTGCAGCAGGAGGCGCATCCAGTCGCGGTCGTGGCTTACGATCTCGATTTCGTGGACGACAATCGGCCGCGGCTGGACGTCCACCACCTCGCCGCGCCGCGCAAGCTCGTAGAGCCGGGCCCCTTCGTGGTGAATGGCCGACACCATCGGCGGCACCTGCAGGATCTCCCCGGTGAACCGGCGGAGGACGCCTTCCACGGCGGCCCGCCGCGCCCTGTCTGGCGCAGGACCTCCGGTCGCTCCGCGCCCTCCTGCCGGCGGCGCCCCGTCTCGCGCTGTAATCTCACGGTGGCCGGCCGCGGGCGGCGGCAGTATCTCGCCGTAGGCGTCGCCGGTGCTGGTGCGCACGCCGAGACGCAGCTCGACACGATACTCCTTATCGACGTCCATCAGGAACTCGCTGAGCCGGGTCGCCCGTCCCAGGCACAGCACGAGCACCCCGGCGGCGCCGGGGTCGAGCGTGCCGGTGTGGCCGACGCGCCGGAGCCCCGCAAGGCGTCGCACGGCATCGACGACGTCGTGCGACGTCATCCCCGGCGGCTTCAGGACGTTGAGAACGCCGTCCACGGCGCGCCTCAGGAGACCGCGCCGGCCGCGAGCTCGCGCTGCACCGCGTCCAGCGTGCGGCGCACCACCTCGGGCAGCGGCCCGGTCGCGGTGAACCCGGCCGCGGCTGCATGGCCCCCGCCGGCGAAGGCTTCGGCGACGACGTTCACCCGCACCCCGGGACGGCCGCGCATGCTGACCCGGATCCCGTCCGGCTCTTCCTTAAACAACAGTGCGACCTGGACGCCGCCGATGGCGCGCAGCATCCCGACGATCCCCTCCGACTCTTCCATCGACGTGCCGGACGTCCGCAGCATCTCCTGCGTCACCGACGTCCAGGCGATGCGGCCGTCGGGCGATACCTCGAGGCGGCTCAGCGCCATACCCAGCAGCCGCAGCGCGGCGGCGGGACGGTTCTCGTACACCTGCGTGTAGATGTCCACGGGACGTGCGCCGGCCTGGACCAGATCCGCGGCGATGCGCAGCGTGCGCGGGGTCACGCTCGCGTACCGGAAGCTGCCGGTGTCGGTGAGGAGGGCGGTGAGCAGGCACGTTGCGCCGTCGGCGTCGATCGGGCCGAGGGCCTGGACGATCGGCGTCACGAGTTCCCCGACCGCCGCGGCGGCCGGATCGTAGAGGATCAGATCGCCGTAGCCGCCGTTGCTCATGTGGTGATCGATGTTGATCCACAGCGGCACGCCGACCGCCCGCGCCGCCAGCGCCCCCGCCCGGTCCGGCGTGCTGCATTCCATGAACACCGCGGCCCCGAACGGCTCATCCGCGGCGAGCGCCGTCACGATCTGGTTCGCGCCGGGCAGAAACCGGTACATCTCCGGCACCCCGTCGCTGCTCGCGACCACCGCCTGCTGGCCGCGCGCCCGGAGCGCGCGCGCGAGCGCGAGCGTCGATCCGAGGCAGTCGCCGTCGGGCGAGACGTGGTTGAGGAGCAGCACCCGCCGGCCCAGAAGCGTTTCCGCGATCCGTTCGGCCGGCGTCATTCGGGGTCCCGGTCGTCGCGCTCCTTGGTAACCTGCCGCAGCAGGCGGTTGACGCGGTCGCCCTGCTCGATCGATTCGTCGATCCGGAAGGTCACCTCGGGCGTGTAGCGCAGCCGGATCCGGTGCGCCAGTTCGGTGCGCACGAACCCCTCCGCGCTCCGCAGGCCCTCCATCGTGCGCGCCTTCGCCTCGGCGTCCCCGTACACGCTCACGAAGATCCGGGCGTGGCGGAGGTCGGGACTGAGCTCGACGTCGGTGACGGAGACGAACCCGATGCGCGGGTCCCGCATGTTGCGCTGCAGAATCGCGCTGGTTTCCTCTTTGAAGAGCTCGCGGAGACGGGCGATGCGCGGACTCGTCATGACCGGCCCCTCCCTTACCGCTCCCGTCTGCGCAGGACCTCCGGCCGCCTTCGCAGCCTCCTGCCGGCTCATCGCATCTCGGTGCTGTAGTCGAGCAGCACCAGCTCGCCGTGATGCTCGATCTCGCGCGCCACGCGGGCCAGCACCGAGTCGGCGTGGCGGGTGTCGGTGCTGACGCAGGCGACCGCCAGCCCGGCGCGCCGCCAGGAGTCCTGATACGTCACTTCGGCCGCCGCGACGTTGAAGCGGTGATGGAGCCGGTCGAGGATCGACTTGACGATCCGGCGCTTGTCCTTGATGCTCTGCGTGCCCGGCAGGCCGCACTCGACGTGCAGCACCCCCACCACCATGGCCCGCCGCGCTTAGGCCGGCGCCGCCTCCACGGCGAACACCTCGAAGACGTCGCCTTCCTTCACGTCGTTGAACCGCTCGATCTGGATGCCGCACTCGAAGCCTTCGAGCACTTCCCGCACGTCTTCCTTGAACCGCCGCAGCGAGCCGACGACGCCCTCGTGCACGACGATGCCGTCCCGGATCACGCGCACCTTCGCGCCGCGGGTGATGCGGCCCGAGGTCACGTAGCTGCCGGCGATCGTGCCCACGCGGCTGATCGAGTAGACGCGCCGGACCTCCACGCGGCCCAGCACCACCTCGACCATCTTGGGCGCCAGCATGCCGGTCGTCACCTTCTTGATGTCGTCCAACACCTCGTAGATCACGCGGTAGAGGCGGATGTCGACATGCTCCTGCTCGGCGAGTTTCCGCGTCTGGGGCTCCGGCCGGACGTTGAAGCCGACGATCACGGCCTGGCTGGCCGCGGCGAGCATCACGTCCGATTCGCTGATGTTGCCGACCGCGGCGTGCAGAATCGTGATCAGCACCTCGGGGGTGGTGACCCGCTCGATCGCCGGGACGAGCGCCTCGACGGAGCCCTGCACGTCGCCCTTCACGATCACGCGCAGCTCGCGGCGCTCGGTGATGGTGCCGGTCTCGCGCGAGATCTCCTCGACGCTGAGCTGGCGCGACCGGGCCTGCTCCGCGGCGCGGCGGCGCTCCCGCCGCTCTTCCGCCACAGCCTTGGCGATGCGCTCGTTGGAGACGGACTCGAGCAGGTCGCCGGCCTGCGGCACGTCGCTCAGGCCGATGATCTCAACCGGGGTGCTCGGGCCGGCCGTTTCGGTGCGCACCCCGGCCTCGCTCTGCATCGCGCGGATGCGCCCGTAGGTCTCGCCCACCACGACCGCGTCGCCCACGCGCAGCGTCCCGTCCTGGACCAAGATGGTCGCCACCGGGCCGCGCCCCTTGTCGAGGCGCGCCTCCACGACCGTGGCACGCGCCGGCTTTTCGGGCGTGGCGCGCAGATCGCGCAGCTCCGCGACCAGCAGAATCATCTCGAGCAGCGTGTCGATCCCCGTGCCCTGCCGCGCCGAGACGGGCACCATGATCGTGTCGCCGCCCCAGTCCTCCGGCACCAGCCCGAGATCCGAGAGCTGCTGCTTCACGCGGTCCGGATTGGCCTGCGGGATGTCGATCTTGTTGATCGCCACCACGATCGGCACGCGCGCCGCCTTGGCGTGGTTGATGGCCTCGATCGTCTGCGGCATCACACCGTCGTCGGCCGCGACCACCAGCACGGCGATGTCGGTCACCTGGGCGCCGCGGGCGCGCAGCGCGGTAAACGCCTCGTGGCCCGGGGTGTCGATGAACGCGATCTTCTTCCCGTTCACCTCGGCCGTGTACGCGCCGATGTGCTGCGTGATCCCGCCGAACTCGCGCGCGGCGACGGACGTCTTGCGGATCGCGTCGAGCAGGCTCGTCTTGCCGTGATCGACGTGCCCCATCACCGTGACGATCGGCGGCCGAGGCGTCGTGCCCTTCTCTTGCGGCGTCGTCTCGGACACCTCGAGGGTCGGCGCCACTTCCTGGACCTGCTCGACGACTCTGGCCTTCGGCGCGTAGTTGAACGCCGCCATGACCTTCGCCGCCACTTCGAGCGGGATCATGTGGTTGACGCCGGCCAGCACGCCGTTCTCGACGAGCTTCTTCACCACTTCGCCCGCGCCGACGCCCATCCGGGACGCCAGGTCGCCAACCTGGATCGGGCCGCCGAGCTCGAGATAGCGGACCGGCTGCGGAGCCGCCGGTTCGGCGGGCGCCTGCGGCGGAGGCGGCGGCGCTTCGACGGGCCTCGCCCGCTCGACCGGACGCGCGGGTTCAGGGGCCGCCGGCAGCGGTTCGAGCGCCGGCCTCGGCGGCGCGGCCGTCGTGCCGGGCTCGTATCGCGGCGTCTTGCGCACGTCGCCGAACCGGATCGTCTTTTCCTTGGCCGGGGCCGCGGGCGCGGCACCCGCGGGTGCGTGGGCGGCCGGCCGTTCCCGTGCCGGCGTCGCGGGCCGCTTCGCGTCGGTCTTGCCCTCCGCGGGACGCTTCACCGCCGTGCCGCCGGCGGACGCCGCGGCAGGACGCGCCGCCGGGCTTCGCCCGGCGGTCTCCGCCGGCTTGCCGGCCGCGGGCCGTGCGGCGGTGCCGGCCGCCGCCGGCTGCGCCGGTTCCGGGGCGGGAGGCGCCGCCGGCTCAGGCCGGGGCGCGCGGAACACCCGGACGCCCTTTACGTCGGCTCCGTACTTCTCGCGGAGAAAGTCGCTCTGCCGCACCTTATCGTCGGCCACGACGCGGGCGGGCCCACGCGCGGGTTCAGGCGAGGAGGATGGTGTACCGGCCGCGGCCGACCCCGACACGACGGCGCGGCGGACCCGCGCCACGGTGTCGTCGTCGAGAACGGACATGTGGTTGCGAACCGAGACCTTGAGGGTCTCCAGCCGGTCGATAAGTTCCTTGCTGGTCAGGCCGAGTTCCCTGGCCAGCTCGTGTACCTTCACCAGAACCCCTCCCCTGTCGGGCGCAGGACCTCCGGCCTCGCGGCCTCCTGCGCTTCACTCATTGCTGCTGCTCCTTGAGCGAGACGCGGCGAACGACGGGCATGCGAGGCGCCGCGGGCCGCACGATCGCTTCTCGCAGCCGCTGCGCGATGTCCTCCGCCAGGGGCTGCGCGAGCGCGCCGGCGAGGCGTCCGCCCCGCAGGGCGCGATCGATGCACGCGCCGTCCGGACAAACGTAGGCGCCGCGTCCCGAGACCTTCCCCGTGGCGTCGACGCGAACATCGCCCCCGGGCGTCCGGACCACCCGCACAAGATCGCGCTTCGCCCGGACCCGGCCGCAGGCGACGCACTGCCGCTGCGGGATCTTGCGGACCTTCGGCACCCGGCTAGTCTCCGCCGGCCCGCTCGCCGACGTGTTGGACCGGCTTGTCGGCGGGCACGGGGTCGGCCGCCGGACCGTCCTCGGCCTGGGCTCCGGGCTGCGGCGCGGACTCGAGATGTCCGGACGCGGCCGCCGCCGGCTGCGGGGCGGGCTCCTCCGCCGGCAGATCGGCGAAGATCTTGCGCGCTTCGAGCTCCTTGATCTGCGACTCGCTCTTGATGTCGATGCGCCAGCCGGTCAGCTTCGCGGCGAGGCGGGCGTTCTGGCCCTCCTTGCCGATCGCCAGCGACAGCTGGTTGTCCGGCACGATCACCAGCGCCGTCTTCGTCTCCTCGTTGATCTCGACGCGGATGACCTTCGCGGGGCTCAGCGCGCTCGCGACAAACGTCGCCTGATCGGGCGACCACGGAACGATGTCGATCTTCTCGCCGCGCAGCTCGTCGACGATCGACTGGACGCGCGTCCCCTTCGGGCCCACGCAGGCGCCGACCGCGTCGACATTGCGGTCGCGCGAGACGACCCCGACCTTGCTGCGGGCGCCGGCCTCGCGCGCGATCGCCTTGATCTCGACGATGCCCTCGTAGATCTCCGGCACTTCCAGCTCGAACAACCGCTTGAGCAGACCCGGGTGCGTCCGGCTGACGACGATCTGCGGGCCCCGGTTGCCCTGCTTGACCTCGACCACGTAGGCCTTCACCCGGTCGTTCTGCCGGTAGCCCTCGCGCGGCACCTGTTCCGTCGGCGGCAGCACGGCCTCGATGCGGCCGAGATCCATGTACACGTTCCGCCGCTCCACGCGCTGGACCGTCCCGGTGACGATGTCGCCCTCGCGGTCGCGGAACTCGCGGTAGACCATGTCGCGCTCCGCTTCCCGGATGCGCTGCACGATCACCTGTTTCGCGGTCTGCGCGGCGATGCGGCCGAAGTCCTTGGGCGTCACCTCGACCTCGACGATGTCGCCGATCTGGCTGTCGGGGTCCCACTGACGCGCCTCGGCGATCGGGACCTCGGTGTTGGGATCGGTCACCTCGCCGACGATCGTCCGCACGCTGTACACGTGCTGCTCGCCCGTCTCACGGTCCAGCTCGACGCGGATGTTCTGCGCCGCCTGCCCGAAGTTTTTCTTATATGCCGAGAGCAGCGCGGCCTCGATGGCCTCCACCAGCACGTCCGTGCTGAGGCCCTTTTCCTCCTCGAGTTGCCGAACCGCCCGAATCAGCTCCTGATTGTTCACCAGGCACCTCCACCGCCGGCGCACCGCCTGACGGCGAACTCGCCGGCCGCCATGAACCTCATCGCCCGCCCGCGCCTGCCACCCGGCCGGCGTTCCCCGGACTTATGAGCGCCGCAGATCTTGCCGCAGCACCTCTTCATCGACCACCAGGCGCGCCTGCGCGATCTCGTCCATGCCGAAACGCACCTCACGCCCGTCTTCCAACTGCACCGAAACCCGCCCGTCCACCAGGCCCAGCAGCCGGCCCCGGAACCGCCGCTGCCCATCGAGGGGCGCATGCGCCGTCACCGCGACGGTTCGTCCGGCAAACCGGACGAACTCCGCCGGCTTCCGCAGCGCCCGATCGAGCCCCGGGCTCGCCACTTCCAGCGTGTAACGCCCGATCGGCAGATCGTACAAGTCGAGCTCACGGCTGAGCGCCTCGCTGAGCCGGGCGCAGTCTTCGATCCCCGCCCCGCCGCTGTCTCGCTCGACCAGGACGCGCAGCACCGGACGCCGAGCGTCGCCGGCCAACTCGACGTCGACGATCTCGAGCCCCATGTGGGCTCCGATCGGCGCCGCCAGCGCCTCGACCTGGCCTGCAATTTCCTGCCGCCTGCTCACCTTCAGCCCCTTCGACGCCCCGAAGAAACGAAAGAGTGGGTGTCCTACCCACTCCTCGCAGACGCGCCGACTTGATGCCGTTACTACCGCACGCCCGTTCGCCGAGGCCTACGCCCGGTCGTGCAGCGTACGCCGGCGCTACCCCCCGGGCTCTGCGTTCTGCTCGAACTGCCGAAAAAAAGTATACCACATGCGGCCCGGGCCAACAACCGGCCGGATCACGCGGCGCTCCGCCGTCACGGCGCGGCGGGGTCGAGTTCTCCGCCGAGCGGCCGCGCCCGCAGCCCCTGGACGGGGCGGCCGAGCAGCCGCTCCGCCGCGGCGACGAAGCGCACGGTGTGCGGCAGCCGGCTGTGCGCCTCGAACGCGGCCTCGTCCACCCACTCGGAGTGCACGGCGAAGGCGGCCGGTTCCCGCACGGATTCAAACGCCTGGTACCGGAGGCATCCCGCCTCGGCCCGCGTCGGTCCGGCGACACGCCGCAGTTCGGTGCGAAACTCCGCCGCCGCTTTCGGCGGCGGGTCAAAGTGAGTCAAGAAGTGGAAGGACACGCGGCGCCTCCTGGACCCGGGACCGGCATGCGCACGGGACGGGGCCGAATCGATATGTCGTCGTTCGATCGATCAGCATGTCGGCGATCTTGGGAGCGGCGACGACGAGCAGTTGGAGGTGTCTCTGCGGCCCCAGGTCGATGGCGGCGACAAACCGATCCGTAAGTCCCGGCACCCCGCCGCCGCCGTTTACAGGCAACCCCAGCGCGCTTGCGGTCAGCACGACGCCGTCGCCCGGCCCGAACGAGAACCCGATGTTCGGGAATCGGCCGGTGACCCCGGACATCGTGCCGCCCTCTCGGCGGCCGTACAGCGCGTACGCGCGGACAGATTCGGGCAACGGATGCGCGTTGAGTTCCGCGAGCGTCGGGTTCCGGCCGTCGGGCGGGATCGTCCACGATGACTGGGGATCCGGACGCCAGAACGGGAACGTCGGCAGCAATTCCCGCGCCGCGCGTGTCCGCGCGAGAATCCCCGCGGGGTACCAGGCGTACACGTAGGAGGCGACCGATCCTTCGTTGGGCGTGGCCACCAGAATCAATCGGTCCACCAGACGGCTCCAGCCCGGTTCGAAGGCGATGTTCCATCGGGCGATCAGCCCGCCGAGGCTGTACCCGACGACGTTGATCCGCGCCGCGTATGCGGCGCGAAGCACGACGTTCCGCACGTACGCCGCCAGCGCCGCGGCCGCGTCGCGCAGCGAGAGCGCTCGGGATCGATACGTGAACCAAAACAGGTCCGGAGAAGGACCGGCCGCGGAGAACCCTCGCCGCTCGAACCCCGACATCACCTCGGGATCGGCGGCCTCGGCGATGTCATTCAAGTATCCGGGAACGATCACGGTAGGCAAGCGCATCACGACCGTCTGCCGGGCGACGGCCGTCGTGTCTCCCTGGCGCACGACGATCTCGACGCTGATCGGGAGATTCTCTTCGAGCGGCGGCACGGGCGTGAACTCCGCGACGGACACATCGCCGCCGACGCGAATCCGGCCCGCCGGCAGATCAATCGAGGCGGGAACTCGCGGCGCGATCAAGGGATGCGTCGGCCGGCGGACCACCTGCCCGCCGACGGCAACCGTCCATTCGATGGTCGGTTGAGGCTCAGGTCGAAGGCCTTCCACGATCACGTCGGCCCCCAGCCGGCCCGGGCTGAGCATGTGGGGCGCCGAGATGCGGACGACGAACTGCGCCTCCTCGTGCCCTTCGGCGCCGGCCAGCACGGCCGCGAGAACGGCGCCGACGAGGAAGAGCGCCGTTCTTCGCATCGCCATCAGCCGATTCGGCTACGGATAGAGCCGATTCAGGAGGCGCGGGAACGGTATCGTCTCGCGCACGTGCTCGAGCCCGCAGATCCACGCCACGGTGCGTTCGACGCCGATGCCGAAGCCGCTGTGCGGGACCGATCCATACCGCCGCAGGTCCAGATACCACGCATACTGATCTTTCGGCAGCCGGTGCTCCTCGAGCCGGCGCTCGAGCAGCGCGAGATCGTGGATCCGCTGCCCGCCGCCGACGATCTCGCCGTACCCCTCCGGCGCCAGAAGGTCCACGCCGAGCACGACCTCCGGCCGCCCAGGATCCGGCTGCATGTAGAACGCCTTGCACTGCGCCGGGTAGTGCGTGACGAACACCGGCCTGTCGAAGGCGTTCGCGAGCACGGTCTCTTCGTCGCCGCCGAAATCGTCGCCCCACGCGATGGGGTGTCCGGCGGCGCGGAGGCGCTCGACCGCGTCGTCGTAGGTGATGCGCGGGAACGGCGGACGCACGCGTTCGAGCGGTACCCGGTCGCGCTCCAGCGCGCGGAGTTCGGGCTCCCGGCGCTCGAGGACGCGGGCGACAACCGAGGCCACGAGGCCTTCCGCGAGGGCGATGCAGCCGTCGAGATCGAGATAGGCGGCCTCCGGCTCGATCATCCAGAATTCGGTCAGATGCCGCCGCGTCTTCGACTTTTCCGCGCGGAAGGCGGGGCTGAAGCAGTACACGCGGCCGAAGGCGGCCGCGCTCGCCTCGCTGTACAACTGCCCGCTCTGCGTAAGGTACGCGTGGGTCTCGAAGTAGGGCGTCTCGAACAGCGTCGAGGTCCCTTCGCACGCGGCGGGCGTGAGAATCGGCGTGTCCACCCGCAGATAGCCCTGCTCGTCGAGGTAGTCGCACATCGCCCGCTCGACCTCCGCGCGTACGCGGAGGATCGCCCACTGCCGGCTGCTGCGCAGCCAGAGGTGCCGGTGGTCCATCAGAAAGTCGACGCCGTGCTCTTTCGGCGTGATCGGGTACGGCGCCGCCAGCTGGACGACGCGCAGGTCGCGCAGCGACAGCTCGTAGCCCCCCGGCGCCCGGCGGTCCTCGCGGACGGCGCCCTGTGCGACGATCGAAGACTCCTGGGTGAGCGTCCCGATCGTCGCAAACACGTCCGGCGGGACGTCGGCGCGCGCCGCGACGGCCTGGACGAGCCCGGTCCCGTCCCGTACGAGCAGGAAATGGATCGCGCCGCTGCTGCGGCGGTTGTAGAGCCAACCGTGGATCTCCACCGTCTCGCCGGCGTGCGCGGCGAGACGTTCGATCGGTACCGCGGACATGCGCCCGAACTCCTCTCCCGTTGCGCTCATCGCGGCCCGACGGCCCTCCGCACGGCGTTGTCGAGGGCGGCCACCGCCGTGCTGTCGATCAGCCGCGGTGAGGCGACCACGCGCCCCATCTGCACGATGAGCACGCGATGCCGCCAGGTGCCGGTGACCGGGAAGACGATGGCCGAGACGTTCGGAAGACGGCGGGCGGCCACGACGAGCGTCTGCGCCTTCCAGATCGTGACGCCGAGAACCTGCTCGCTGAGGCGAAGCGCGGCGAGCAGGCGCGGCCCGCCGGCGACGGGCGCAACGGTCGCGACGTCCCCGAGGACCTGCCAGACCGCGTCGAGCGCCTCGCGGGCCCGCCGCGCGTCGAGCCGCACCGTGCGTCCGTGACCGTCGACGGTGACGAACGCGGTCGCCGGACTCAGGCCCGCCGGCGGCGGCGGCGAGGCTTCGGCGGGCAGGAGGCCGCGCATGCGGCCGGAGGTCCCGCGCAAACGGGGCAGGACGACCGCGCCCGCCGCGGCGGCCAGGAGCTGCAGCGCCGTCCTCCGTCGCATCACGCCCCTGCCTACGGCGCATCGCCGCGCGAGTCCTCCGCCGGCCGGCCCGCGGTTGCGGCGCACCGGTGTCCCGTCCTACAATGCGGCTGTGATTCCGCCGCGCGAGATCGCGCTCGTCTTCGATATGGACAACACCGTGCTGGGGTCGCACATCGACTTCGCCGCGATCCGCCGCACCCTCGGCGCGATGCTGCGCGAGACCGGCGCGACCGACGAGTCCGACGAGGCGCTGCGGCGTCTTGCGATCGGGGAGCTGGTGGCCCACGCCGCCGCGCACGACGCCGCGCGCGGCACCGCGATGGCGCCCCGGATGTGGGAGATCATCACCGCGCACGAGACGCAAGGCCTGCGGGACGCCGCGGCCCTCGACGGCGCGGCCGGCGTGCTCGGAACGCTGCGGTCGCGCGGCTATCGCGTGGCGATCCTTACCAACAACAGCCGCGCCGGCGCGTCCGTCGCGCTCGAAGCCGCCGGGCTGGCGCACGCCGCGGAGACCGTCATCACGCGCGACGACGTCCGGTCGATGAAGCCGGCCCCCGACGGCGTCGTGGAGGCCCTCCGCCGCCTCGGCGCCGCGGGCGGCGCCTACGTGATCGGCGATTCATGGATCGACGGCGCCGCAGCCGGCGGCGCGGGCGCGCGCTTCGTCGCCTACCGCCGCACGGCCGACGACCTCCAGTCGCACGGCGTCCGCCCGTGGCGCGTGATCAACCACCTCGTGGAGCTGCTCGCGATCGACTTCGGCGCGGTCGAGCCGTAGACGCCGGTCCTAGAGCGAAGCGACGGCGGGGATCAACCGCTCGCCGATCAGGTGGACCGCGTCGAGATCGTCCAGCGTGAAGAACTGCAGGTTGAACCGGCTGATGCCCTCCGCGGTCAGGCCGCGCATCTGCTCCGCGATCTCCTCCGGCGCGCCGACCAGCCACCCGGCGTTTCGCAGCTCCCGCGGCAGCTCCGCCGGCGGGGTCGCGGCCCGGGTGATAGCGTACTCTTGAACGCTCCGCGCCCGCCGCTCGAGCGCGGCGCCGGTTTCACCGATCAGGATTCCGCCCATCCAGGACCGCCGGATCGTCTTCGGGTCGCGCCCCACCTTCCGGCAGGCGGCTTCCAGCGTCGCGGTACGCTCGCGCACCCCGGCCGGCTTCTGCGCGCCGCCGCAGTTCCACTCGTCCGCGTAGCGCGCGGCCACCTCGAGGACTTTTGGCCCTTTGCCGCCGATGACGAGCGGAATCCGCCGCTGCGCCGGCTTCGGCCACGCGGTCCCGCCGTCGAGCTGATAGTACCTGCCTTCGAAGCGCGCCGGCCCGCCGGCCCACAACGCGCGAATCACCTGAACGGCTTCGTCGAGCCGGCGGATCCGTTCGCCGACGCGCGGATACGGGATGCCGAACGCCTTGTGCTCGCCGTCGTGCCACCCGGCCCCGAGACCGAGCTCGAGGCGTCCGCCGGACAGCGCGTCCACGGCCGCGGCCTCGCGGGCCGTCATGGCGGGGTGCCGAAACGTGATCGGACAAACGAGCGGTCCGAAGCGAATCCGCCGCGTCGCGCTCGCGAGGTAGGTCAGCGAGGGCCAGCAGTCGAGCCCCGGGCGGTCGGCGACGCCGAAGAGTGAAAAGAGGTGATCGGACCGCCAGAGCGACTCGAAGCCCGATTGGTCGGCCGCCTCGGCCAGCCGGCGCCAGCGATCCCACGTGAGACCCTCCTGCCCTTCGATCATGAGCCCGACGTGTGCCACGGGGGTCCTCCTTATAACGGATCGCGGGGCGGGCCTACCAGAGGTGCTTGAACTTCTTCGCGAAGCGGCGCTCGAGGGCGTCCTTGTGCAGGTGGTAGACGGGGCAGTTCCTGATGACGCAGACCTGCAAGGCGGTGTTGCAGTAGGCGTTCGGCACGCGCCAGCAGTCGTGGTTGACGAAATAGGATCGGCAGACGCCGGTGCGCGGTTCGGCGGTCGCGGGACCCGGATCGTCCGCCTCGAGATCGTCCGCGGCCGGTGCGGCCGCGTCTCGCGCGTGACCTCCGGCGGCCCGGCCGCCGGGGCGCTGTGCGGGCTTGGCCTTTTTCGCCGTCTGAGCATCTTTGGCCCTCGCCGCGGGGCCGGGGACCTCAGGCCGCTTCGCCGCCTCTCGCGGCGGCGCCGGGCGTGACGCGGGCCGTCCCGTGCCCGACGCGTCCCTCGCCCTGTCGGCCGGCCGGAGAAACGCCGTCCCCGAGGTCAGTTCAAACGGCGCCGGTGCGTCTGCGGGCGCGGCCTCGCGCGGCAAGGCGGTGCCCGGTGCGCCGGCCTGCACGGGCGGTGATGAGTCTTCGCCTGGATCATGCGCGGCCGGCTTTGATGTCGTGGCGGCCGGCGACGGGCGGTCGCCGGCGACCTCGACCGGTCCACCGTTCAACGCCGGCGTGCCGGCGGGCGTGATGGCCGGGTCGGCGGCTTCGCGGATCTCCGCGTCGACGGCCTCGGGCTTGGTCGTCCCGGCGCCGGCGGGCGCCGCACCGCGCGGCGCCGGCTCGCGGCCCTCGAAGGCCACGAGATCGCGCGACGTGTCCTCGATGAGGTCTCTAATTCCGCGCCGGAGCGCGTCCCGCTTTTTGTTCAAGGGCCATCACTTCCTTCGCGAGGCTCATGTACTCGGCCGCCCCGCGCGAGGAGGGCAGATGGACGAAGACCGGCACGCCGATCATGCTCGACTCGACCAGTTTGATGTTGAAATGGATCGCGCTCGCGAACACCTTCTCGCCGAAATAGTCGCGGATGCCGTTTAAGATTTCCTTGCCGATGCTGGTGCGGGCATCGTACATCGTCGGCACCACACCGGCGATCTCCACCTCGTGGCCCGCCTCTTCCCGGACCGCCTTGAGCGTCCGCAGCAACTGCCGCATCCCGAGCAGCGCGTAGTAGTGGGTCTGAATCGGGATGATCACCTCGTTGCAGGCGACGAGCGCGTTGAGCGTGAGCAGGCCGAGGGACGGCGGCGTGTCGATGATGATGTAATCGTACCGCTCCCGCAGCGGCGCCACTTTCTTGCGCAGCGTGTTCTCCCGGCCGATCCGCGAGGACAGCTCCAGTTCCGCGGCGGCGAGGTCGATCGAGGACGGCGCGAGGTCCAGGTTCGGGACGTTCGACGGCGCGATGATGCTCGCGAGGTCCGCGGACTGGCCGTTCGCGGGCGCGTCCTCGACCAGGATGTTGTACATCGTGCGCGTGAGCGCCGCGGGATCGGTGCCGAGGCTGACGGTGGCGTTGGCCTGCGGATCGAGATCGATCAGCAGGACCCGGCGTTTACTGACGGCAAGGCACGCCGCGAGGTTTACCGCGGTGGTCGTCTTGCCGCATCCGCCCTTTTGATTGACGAGGGCGATGACGCGGGCCGTGGTCGTGCCGTCTGCGCCCAGGTCCCCGTCCTCCGTGCCGTTGCTCCCTGCCGGTCGCACGCATGTTCGCCGCGGCTCAGCGTTCTCCTCCGCCGGAACCCGGGCCGGCGTTCCCGGCGGTCTCGGCGCCCCCGCTTCCCCGCGCCAGCAGGCCGTCGATGAAGGCCAGCGCCTCGTCCCGGGTGCGGAGCCGTCCCTCGAGCCGCGCGTCTTCGACGGCCTCGAGGATCGCCGCGACCCGGGGCCCGGCCGGGACCCCGCGGGCCAGCACGTCGTGGCCAGAGACCAGGCGGGCCGGCGGCGGCGGGGCCGCGGCGGCCCGCTCCGCCTCGGCGCGCGCCCACTCGTAGAGCGTGAAGTCTTCGTGGCTCGCCGCGCAGTCGGCGCGGTGCAGCTCGAGGAGCTCCGGAAAGATCTCATCGGCGAACAGCCGGCGCCGCTTCGCCTCGCGCATCTGCGGAAGATCCTTGAAGATCATGTGGCGCCCGACGAGCGCCGTCACGCGGTCGGTGTCGCGCCGCGGGAACCGGAGGCGCTCCATCACGCTCTCCGCGATCGCGGCGCCCCGCTCGTCGTGGCGGCTGAAGCGGATCCGGTCCGGGGCGTACTCGAGTGTCTCCGGCTTGCCGACGTCGTGCAGGAGCGCCGCCATCGCGAGCGCCGGCGATGGATGGCGCAGCGCCGCGACCGCCTGCCGCGTGTGCTCGAACACGTCGCCTTCCGGATGAAAGTTCGGCGGCTGCGGCACGCCGATCTCGGCCGCGACCTCCGGCAGCACGACGGCGAGCAGTCTCGCGTCCCGCAGCAGCGCGAGCGCCCGCCCGGGGTCGGGTCCGGTCAGCATGCGGACGAGCTCGTCGCGGATGCGCTCCGGGCTCACGGTACGCACGTCCGCGGCGTGGCCGCGAATCGCCTCGACGGTGTCGGGGTCGATCGTGAAGTCGAGCTCGGCGGCCAGGCGCACCGCGCGCAGCATGCGCAGCCGGTCGTCCGCGAAGCGCGCCGCGGCGTCGCCGATCGCACGCACGAGGCGTGAGGCGAGATCGGCGCGGCCGCCCACGAAGTCGAGCACCGCGCCGGCCGCCGGGTCGTAGAACAGGCCGTTGATCGTGAAGTCGCGGCGCAGCGCGTCCTCGCGCGGGCCCGCGTACCGCACCGACGACGGATGCCGGCCGTCGAGGTACGGACCTTCCGTCCGAAACGTCGCGACCTCGTAGTCCCCGTCGTCCGCGACCACGCGGATCACGCCGAACGCCGCGCCGACGTCGACCGTGCGCGGGAACAGCGCAACGACCTGCTCGGGGCGGGCCGCGGTGGCGATGTCGTAGTCCGCGGCGGGCCGCCCCCGCAGCCGGTCGCGGACGCATCCGCCGGCAAGGTAGGTCTCGAACCCGGCGTCCCGAAGCCGCGCCACGATCGCCGCCGCCGACGCGAACGTGGGCACCGCGGCTACCCTCTCCGGCGGAGGACCTCCGGCCGTCCTCCGGCGGCCTCCTGCGCGGTCGCGATCACGGTTCTTCGGGAGCGGAGCGGCGGTCGCTGACGAGGGCACGCAGGCGCGCGAGGGCTTCGCGGAGGATGCGTGAGACGTGCATCTGGGAGATGCCGAGCCGCCGCGCGATCTCGGCCTGTGACAGATCGTCGAAGAACCGCATGCGGATGATCTGCTGCGCGCGCTCGGGCAGCCGGGCGAGCGCCCAGTCGAGCGTGGCGCGGTCTTCGAGCCGCTCGAGCGCCACGTCCTCGTCCCCCACGGACTCGAGGAGCGAGACGCTGTGTTCCTCGTCGCCGTCGCTGGTTTCCGCGTCGAGCGAGACGAGGCTGTAGGCGCGCCCGACCTCCAGCGCCGAGATCACGTCTTCGAAGTCAACTCCGGTGAACTGCGCGATCTCGGGGATCGTCGGCGACCGGCCGAGGCGTTGAGACAGCTCTTCGATCGCCCGCATCAGCGTGTAGTTGAGTTCGCGCAGCCGGCGGGGGACGCGGATCGCCCACAGCTTGTCCCGGAAGTGCCGCTTGATTTCGCCGACGATCGTCGGCGTGGCGTATGTGGTGAACTCGATGCCGCGGGTGGGATCGTACCGGTCGATCGCCTTCAGCAGGCCGATCTGCGCGACCTGAATGATGTCCTCGAGCGGCTCGCCGCGGTCCGCGAACTTGCGGGCGAGATAGATGGCGAGACTCTCGTGGGCGAGGGTCAGCTCCTCCCGGACGTCGGGACTGCGGTCCTCTTGAAACTTTTGGAAGAGGGCCCGGACTTGGTCCTTGTCCAGGAGCCGACGGCCCCGCCGCCGCGTCGCCATCCGGCTAAGCCTGGCGGCGTTTGAGGAGCCGAAGCTCGGTTACGCCCGACGCCGCGTCGTGATGCGCGTCGACCTCGTCGACGAGGCACTGCATGAGGAACAGCCCGAGCCGGCTCTCATCGATCGGCGTGTCACCGCCGTGGGCCGCGCCCGCTCCGTCTCTCGCCCAAGCCGGCGCCGGCACCCTCGCCGAGACGAGCACCTCGATAGCGCCCGGCGCCAGGACGAAGGCCGTCGTGAGCGGCTGCGTCCCGTCGGGCCCCGCGACGATCAACGCGGTGCAGGCCTCGCCCACGGCGATCTTGAGATCCTCGATCTCGTCGTAGGTGAACCCCTGCCGCGCCGCCACGGTCGCGGCGGTCAGCCGCGCCACGCTGACGAACTCCGGGCGGACGGGAATCGAGATCTCGACGCGTTCGTGCCCCTCGCGCGTCTGCCCTTTGGGCGCCACGTCAGTTCTCCGGTTCGCCAAAGTGTGTTGGCTCCTCCATGCCCCCCGCGGCGCCGCGCCCCGCGTCGAACGCGCGGCGCAGACGGTCGGTCCGTTCCTCAAACGCGGACCGCCCGCGCGACACCGCCTCCCCGGCCGCGTCCCGCGCACGGGACACGAAATCGTCGGCGCCGGTGCGCACGCGGTCGGCGAAATCTCCGGCGGCCTGCCGGGCCTGTTCCGCGACGTCGTCGGCCGTTGTCCTCGCCCGATCGCGGAGCCGCTCGCCCTCGCGCCGGATGCGGTCCCGCGTCTCGCTGCCGGTCTGAGGCGCGAACAGCAGTCCGAGCGCCAGTCCGATCATCCCGCCAATGAAGATCCCGACGGCAAAGTCACGGCGTTCGGTCATGCGTAGCCCTCCTCCTCTCGCGTCGAGGCCATAAGAACTGTATACCCTCGCGCAGCGCGGTAAGTAACCCCGCCGCGCTGGCCACGGACGGGCCCACCACATCCGCCGCCATGTAGCGCATCGCGGCGCCGGCAAGTTCCACGGTCCGCGCGGTCGCCGCGGTCAGACGATCCATGCGTTCGACCGCCTCCGCAAGGCCGCCGATCGCGTCCATCGTCCGCTCCGCCTTGGCCGTCGCCTCGCGCAGCTCCGTGATCAGCGCCGGCAGCGTGCCCTCCACCCGGCTCAGCACCGACTCCGCCCGCGCGGCGGTCCGGCGGAGCTGAACGAGCACCGGCACGGCCGCCAGCAGCGCGACGACGGACGCGACGGCGATGACCGCGAGGCTCAGGTCAGCGATCGACGGCATGAGCGTCTCCGCTGCGCACCTCGTCGATCACCGCCCCGCCGACGACGACGTCCCCCTGGTAGAAGGCGATCGCCTGCCCCGGCGCCGCCGCGCGGGGCGGCTCGAGAAACCGGACCCGCACCCGGTTCCCCGCGGCCGGCTCGATCACGGCCGGGACGTCGGTCCCGCCGTGGCGGATTCGCGCCGTGACGGCGAGCTCCTCGCGAAGGCCGGTGACGGCGATCCAATTGGCGTCGGCCGCGATCAGTTCCTGGCACCGCAGCGCGGCCCCGTCGCCGACCCGCAGCGCGTTGCGCTCCGTGTCGATGGCGACGACATAGCGCGGGCGGCCCCCGGCGGCGCCCAGTCCGCGGCGCTGCCCCACAGTATACCGCGCGACGCCGTGGTGTGCGCCGACCTGCCGCCCCTCGCCGTCGTAGATCGGGCCGGGCCGGACCGCCTGCGGCGCGTACCGCGCCACGACCGCGCCGTGGTCGCCGCCCGGCACAAAGCAGATCTCCTGGCTGTCCGGCTTCTCCGCCACCCCCAGCCCGTACCGGCGCGCGATCGCCCGGATCTCCGGCTTGGTGTAGGCGCCGACCGGAAAGACGACCTGCGCCAGCTGCGCGGGCGGGACGCCCGCGAGCACGTACGACTGATCCTTCCGGCGGTCCACGGCCCGCAGGAGGCGCACCCCGCCGCCGGGGGCGGGTTCCACGCGCGCGTAGTGGCCCGTGGCGAGCCGCTCCATGCCGAGCGCGCGGATTTTGTCCAGCAGCAGCGCGAATTTGATCGCGCGGTTGCAGGCGATGCAAGGGTTCGGCGTGCGGCCGCGCGCGTACTCGCCGGCGAACTCCCGGATCACCGCGCGCTCGAACACGTCGCGGAGGTTGAGGACGTAGTGCCGGATCCCGAGCGTGCGCGCGACGGCCCGCGCGTCGTCGATCGCGCCGAGACCGCAGCACCCCGGCCCGTCGTCGGCCGGCGGCACCCAGTCCGGCCACAGGTTCATCGTGAAGCCGACGACGTCGTGCCCCGCCTCGGCCATGAGGGCCGCAGCCACGGAACTGTCCACCCCGCCGCTCATCGCGACCGCGACGCGCGCCATCGCCTACTCTCCGGCGTACCGCTTCACGCCGGCCCACCACGCCCGAAGGCGGCGGCGGATCTCGTGCTCGGATCCGGCGTCGGTCGGCTCGTAGTAAACGCGGTCCTTGACATTGTCGGGCGCGTACTGCTGCGCCGCGAACGCCCCCGGTTGATCGTGGGGGTAGACGTATCCCCGGCCGCGCCCGAGCCCGCGCGCCCCGCGGGTCGAGGCGTCCCGCAGCGCCTGGGGCACCGGCTGCGCCTCCTCGCGCTCGACGTCCTGCGCGGCCGCGGAGATCGCCCGGATCACCGCGTTGCTTTTCGGAGCCGTCGCGATATAGACCGCCGCCTCGGTCATCGGGATGCGGGCTTCCGGCAGGCCGACCAGGTCGACGGCCTGCGCCGCCGCGACCGCCACCAGCAGCGCCTGCGGGTCCGCGAGCCCGACGTCTTCGGCCGCGTGCACGACCATGCGGCGGGCGATGAACCGCGGATCCTCGCCGCCGGCAAGCATCCGCGCGAGCCAGTACACCGCCGCGTCGGGATCGCCGCCGCGCATGCTCTTGATGAACGCCGAAATCACGTCGTAGTGCTGGTCGCCGCCGCGGTCGTACGGCACCAGGCGGCGCTGCACCGCCTCCTGGACCTCCGCCGCCGTGACGCGCCGCACCCCGTGTGCGTCCGGCGTCGCCGCCATCGCGGCCAGTTCCAGCATGTTGAGCGCGGCCCGCGCATCCCCGTTCGCCGCCCGCGCCAGGTCCGCGACGGCATCGGGCGCCGCCTCGACGTGTTGAGGCGCGAGGCCGCGCGGGTCCGCAAGCGCCCGGCGGATGATCGTCTCGAGGTCGGCGAGCGCGAGCGGCTCGAGGGCGAAGACGCGCGAGCGCGACACGAGCGTCGGGGTCACGTCGATGAACGGGTTGCCGGTCGTCGCGCCGATCAAGATGACGGTGCCGTCCTCGACGTGCGGCAGGAGCACGTCCTGCTGCGCCTTGTTGAACCGATGGATCTCGTCGACGAAGAGGATCGTGCGGACGCCGTGCAGCGCGCGGCGCTCCCGCGCCTCCTCGACGAGGCGACGGATGTCGGCGACGCCGGCCGTGACCGCGTTCACCGGCTCGAAGTGGGCCCGCGTCGCCGCGGCGATGACGCGCGCGAGCGATGTCTTGCCCGTCCCGGGCGGCCCATAGAGAATCGCCGAGGTCAGGGTGTCGGTCTCGATGGCGCGGCGCAGGAGATGTCCGGGGCCGAGGAGATGGGCCTGCCCCACGAGCTCCTCGAGCGCCCGCGGCCGCATGCGCGCGGCCAGCGGCGCTGTGCGCGCGATCTCGTCGCGCCGGCTCTGCTCGAACAACTCCATGACATTATCATGGGGCCCGGCGGGCGACGGTGTCAAGAAAGCCGGCCCGGCCGCGGCCCCGCTCCCGGGTCGGAGGGCCGCCGGCGCTACGGATAGATGCCGCGCTGCTCGAGGGCCGCCGCGACCCGGCGCACGGCGACGAGCAGCGCCGCGGTTCGCAGCGACACCCGTTCGACGGCGGCCACCGACGCGACCCGCGCCACGCCGTCGACCATGATCCGCGTGAGGTGCGCGTTGATCTCCGCTTCGCTCCAAAAGTACGCCTGCAGATCCTGCACCCACTCGAAGTACGAGACCACCACGCCGCCGGCGT
Source organism: bacterium (assembly GCA_035308905.1). Taxonomy (NCBI): domain Bacteria; species bacterium. Next base: position 128,877 of record DATGFS010000030.1, read on the forward strand.
TGGCGAGGATGTCCGGCACGACCAGGATGCCGCGCTCCTCGAGAATCGCGTCGGCGTCGGGCGTGGTCGGACCGTTCGCCCCCTCGACGACGATCTGCGCGTTGACACGCGCGGCGTTGCGCGCGGTGATCTGACCTTCGATCGCGGCGGGGACCAGAAAGTCGCAGGGCAGCTCGAGCAGTTCGGCGTTGGTCACCGCCTCACCGCCCGCGAACCCTTCGACGCGCCGGGTCGCGGCCACGTGGCGCCGCAGCGCGTCGAGGTCAAGGCCGCGGGAATTGTAGAGACCCCCGAACGCGTCGCTCACGCCCACGATCCGGCAGCCTTCGGCCGCCATGAGGACCGCGGCGGTCGCCCCGACGTTGCCGAAGCCCTGCACCACCACGCGGGCGCCGGCGAAGGGGACGCCGCGCATCCGCGCCGCCTCCCGTGCCGCGATCATGACGCCGCGGCCCGTCGCGTCCTGCCGGCCGGCCGACCCGCCGATCGTGAGCGGCTTCCCCGTGACGACGGACGGGACCGAATACCCCTCGTGCATGCTGTAGGTGTCCATGAACCACGCCATGACCTGGCTGTTGGTGCCGACGTCCGGCGCCGGGATGTCGATGCGCGCTCCGATCATCGGGCGCAGCTCCGTCGCGAACCGTCGGGTCAGCCGCTCCAGCTCCGGCACGGAGAGCGCCCCGGGATCGCACGCCACCCCGCCCTTTGCGCCGCCGTACGGCAAGTGCGCGAGCGCGCACTTCCAGGTCATCCACATCCCGAGCGCGCGCACCTCGTTGATCCAGACCTGCGGGCTGAAGCGGAGGCCGCCCTTGGTTGGACCGAGGGCGGTGCTGTGCAGGACGCGGTAGCCGGTGTACACGCGCGTGCTCCCGTCGTCCATCGCCACCGGAAAATTGACGGTGAACTCGCGCTCCGGATGTTCGAGCACGTCCCGCACCGCCGGCGTGAGCGTGGTCCGGTCGGCCGCGACGCGGAACTGCCGCAGCGCCATCTCCCAGGGGTCGTCGTGAACGGCCGGCGCCGCCTGTGCATCCCGCGGGCCGGTCCCCAAAGAAGGCGGCACGGCGGCCTCGTCCCGCGGAGACGGGGTCTGGGCGCCGTTCATCGGTTGACGGGTCCGGCTGTGCATCGGTTGATGAAAGGAGTACCGAGAGGCAAGCGGCTCCTGCGATACCGCCGGCCGCGGTCCCCGAACCTGTCGCTCACAGGTGGGTGCCCTCCCGAGCGGATCCGACTAGCCCCACGAGCCGGCCCTACGGGGCCGTGCCGTCACCGTCCGGAGCCGGGCTCCCTACGTCTTGCTGTTGGTCGGGACCACGTATACCTAGCGCGTATCACAGGAGCCGTTATGATGATACCACCAACGCCCACCGCGCTCAACACACGGGCCTTCCGCCGGCGTCCGGCGCACCCGCCGCCGGTTTCGCGGGATGATCACCGGCGGATTTCGATATGCGCCTCGGCGAGAGCCGCCGGATCCACCTCGGAGGGCGCGCCGGTCATCAGGTCGGTCGCGCTCTGCGTCTTTGGGAACGCGATGACCTCGCGGATCGAACTCTCGCCGGCGAGCACCATGACGAAGCGGTCGAATCCGAAGGCGATGCCGCCGTGCGGGGGCGCCCCATAGCGGAACGCGTCGAGGAGGAAGCCGAAGCGCTCGCGCGCGGCCTCCGGCGAGATGCCGAGCAGCGCGAACATCCGCTGCTGCAGCTCCCGCCGGTGGATCCGGATGCTGCCGCCGCCGAGCTCCACGCCGTTGAGGACGAGATCGTAGGCCTTCGCGCGGACGCGCAGCGGCTCGCGCTCGAGCAGCGGCAGATCTTCGTCCAGCGGTGACGTGAACGGATGGTGCACGGCCGCGAATCCGCCCTCGGCCGACCGCTCCAGCAGCGGGAAATCGACCACCCACTCGAAGACGAATCCGTCGCGGACGAGGTTGAGCCGGCGCCCCAGTTCGAGGCGCACCCGGCCCATCGCCGGCGCGACGGTTTCCGCGGGCCCCGCGGCCACCAGCAGCAGATCGCCGCTGCCGGCGCCGCAGCGCGTGCGCAGCGCGGCCAGGGTCTCCGCCGACAAATGCCGCGCGAGCGGCCCCCGCGCGCCGCCGGCGTCGAGGTGCACGGGGACGAGGCCCGCGGCCCCCGCGGCCTTGGCGATCTCCTCGAGTTCGGCGACCTCACGCCGGCTGTAGCCGCCGGCCATGGGCGCGCAGAGGGCGCGTACGACGCCGCCCGAGGCGACCGCCCCGCTGAAGACCCGGAACGCGCTGTCCGCGAACAGGTCGCCGCAGTCCGCGATCTCGAGGTCGAAACGCAGGTCGGGTTTGTCGCTGCCGTAGCGCCGCATCGCGTCCGCGTAGGTGAGGCGGGGAAACGGCCGCCCGACCTCGACGCCGAGCGCCTCGTGCACGGCGTACGCCACCATCTCCTCCGCGAGCGCCTGCACGTCGTCGGGGCCGACAAACGACATCTCGATGTCGATCTGCGTGAACTCGGGCGCCCGGTCGGCCCGCAGATCCTCATCCCGGAAGCAGCGGACGATCTGGAAGTACCGGTCCGTCCCCGCGACCATCAGCAGCTGCTTGAACAGCTGTGGCGACTGCGGCAGCACGTAGAATTTGCCGGGATGCACGCGGCTCGGCACGAGAAAGTCGCGCGCGCCTTCCGGCGTGCTCTTGATGAGCATCGGCGTCTCGATCTCGAGAAAATCCCGGCCGCTCAGATGATCGCGGACGGCCTTCGCCAGCCGGTGGCGGAGCGCCAGGTTCGCCTGCATCTTCGGACGGCGCAGGTCGAGGTAGCGGGACCTGAGACGCACCGTCTCGTCGACCTCGACGTCCGCGTCGATCGGAAACGGCGGCGTGTCGGCGGGGTTCAGCACCCGCACCTCGCGGGCGCGCACCTCGACGGCGCCGGTCGCGACGCGCGGGTTCTCGGTCCCGGCGGGGCGTGATGCGACCACGCCGCGCACCGCCAGCACGTACTCGCTGCGCACCGCCCCGGCCACGGCCGCGGCGCCGGCGGCCTCCTGTGGGTTGCAGACGATCTGCGTCACGCCGGTGCGGTCCCGCAGGTCGATGAAGATCAGCCCGCCGAGGTCGCGCCGGCCCTGCACCCAGCCCATCAACGTGACGTCGCGGCCGATGTCGCCGGTCCGAAGGCTGCCGTTGGTGTGGGTGCGGCGCCAGTCGCCGAGTTCGCTGCTGCCGGCGGACGGCGTGCGGTCTCGCTCGTCGATCATCTCGCCACACCCGCCCCGTCCGGTCTGGGACCGCCCGCGGAGCGGATCCGCGCCGGGACGTCGTCGGTGACGCGTTCGAGCGGCACCTCCACCTGCGCGCCGGTCGCCATCTCGCGCAGGATGGCCACGCCGCGGTTGACCTCATCCTCGCCGAGCAGCAGCACCCAGGCGGCGCCGGCGCGGTCGGCCTGGCGCATCTGGCTCCGCAGCGCGCGCCCCATGACGTCCGTCATGACGCTGAGGCCCCGCGTGCGCAGGCGGTCGGCGATCGCCAGCGCATGCGGGGAGCCGGTCCCCGCGGTGGCGACGAACACGTCGATCCCCCGCTCCGCGGGCACCGCGGCGCCGCCCGCCTCCAACACGATCAGCAGGCGCTCGATGCCCATGCCGAATCCCACGCCCGGCGTCGGCGGTCCCCCCATCTGCTCCGCGAGACCGTCGTACCGGCCGCCGCCGAACACGGCGTTCTGCGCGCCGAGCCCCCCGGAGACGGCTTCGAACGCGGTTCGCGCGTAGTAGTTGAGCCCGCGGACGATGAGCGGGTCGACGGTGTACGCGATCCCCATCGCGTCGAGGTGCGCGCGCACGCCCGCGAAGTGCTGCCGGCACGGGTCGCACAGGTAGTCGAGGATCCGCGGCGCGCCCGCCGCCACCTCGCGGTCGTGCTCCCGCTTGCAGTCCAGCAGGCGCATCGGCGCGGTCTCGAACCGCCGGCGGCAATCGTCGCACAATTCCGGAAGCCGCGGCGCGTAATAGGCCCGCAGCACCTCTTCGTAATGGGGCCGGCAGACGGCGTCGCCCACGCTGGAGAGGCGGACGTCCACGTCGCGAAGACCGAGGGTCTCAACAAGCCGCACGGCCAGGCTCAGCACCTCCGCGTCCGCCCCGGGTTCGGCGCTGCCGATCACCTCCGCGCCGAACTGCGTGTGCTGGCGGTACCGGCCGGCCTGCGGACGGTCGTAGCGGAAGATCGGGCAGATGTAGTAGACGCGCACGGGCGGGGTCGCGGCCAGGTTGTGTTCGAGCACGGCCCGGACGACCGGCGCTGTGCCTTCGGCGCGCAGCGTCACGCTGCGGCCCCCGCGGTCTGCAAACGTGTACATCTCCTTGTCGACGATGTCCGTGCCGGCGCCGACCCCGCGCTGAAAAACCTCCGTGTGCTCGACGACCGGCGTTCGAATCTCGCGGCAGCCGTACCGCCGGGCCAGATCCCGCATCCGGGCTTCCACCCACTGCCACCGGCCGGTGGCGTCGGGCAGAATGTCCTGCATGCCGCGCGGGGCTCTAATCTCCATGTCCCGCTCCCCGGCGCGCCGCCCATGCCGAGCCCACGGCGCCGCCGACCGCGACCGCGGCAAAGAATCCGTTGGCCTCGGGCCGGTCCAGCACATAGCTGAGGGCGACGATCGTGTGATGCGCGCGCATCCACGCGACGGCCACCACCGCCGCGGCGATCGGCACCGCCGCCCGGCGGAGCCAGGCCGCCCCGGCAAGACGCGCGGCGACGATCAGCCATCCGGCCGCCACCGCGCCGCTGAACGCGATGATGAGGGCTTCGGGCGCCGTGCGTCCCAGCCAGACCTGGGGGTCTCGCGGCAGCTGCCGGACCCCGACCAGGAGCGCCGTGCCGAAGACCGCGAGGGCGAGCACGGATCCGGCCGCGGCGCCGGCCGCGGTCCACGCCCAGGCCGCCGGCGCGCGCCTGCCGAACGCGGCGACGGCGATGCCCTGGATCACGATCGGCGCGAGCAGCAGCGCCGGGATCAACACCCAGGTGACGGCATCCCATGAGGCGCGCGGGAACAGCTCGAGGAGGACGCGCAGCACTCCCACGCGGGCGGCCGCGGCGAGCGCCCACACGGCGGTCCCGCCGATCGCGAGGCCCGCGCCTATCAGTTCCCACACCGTCGGAGCGTCCTTCACCGCGACCGGTTCCCCGTCTCCAGCATCAACGTCACCGGGCCGTCGTTGTGGATCTCGACCAGCATGCGCGTCCGAAAGCGGCCCGGCACGACCCGGACGCCGGCCGCTTCCAATGTTTCGTTGAACAGCCGGTACAGGGGCTCGGCCTGGTCGGGCGGCGCCGCCTCGACGAAGCTCGGCCGCCGGCCGCCGGTCGTATCGCCGTACAGCGTGAACTGCGGAATGCTCAGCACCTCGCCGCCGACGTCCGTCACCGAGCGGTTGAGCCGGCCGGCCTCGTCATCGAACACGCGCAGCGTCGCGACGCGCCCCGCGAGCGCCCGCGCCTCCTCCGGAGTGTCGGTCCGGCTCACGCCGAGGAGGACGGCAAACCCCTGCGCGATCCGCCCCACCGGTTCTCCGGGGGCCCCGGACCCGCCGCCGTCGACCACGTACACGGCGGCCCGCCGCACACGTTGGACCAGTGCCCGCATGCCGGTGACCTACGTGAGATGTCGCCGCAGCGCCGCGAGGGCGCGTTCCAGATCCTCGGCGCTATTATAGAAGTAGGGAGAGAGCCGGATCACGCCCGGACGCGCGTCCACGATCACCCGGTCGCCGCGCAGGGCGGAGACCGCGGCGGGAGGATCGGCCACCGGCACGGTGAGGATCCCGGCCAGGTCCTGCACGGTGCCGCGCATTCGGGGGGCCGCGCCGATCTCGCGGAGACCGCCGGCCAGATCGGCCAGCAGCTCCACCTGCCGCGCCCGGAGGCGCCCCGGGCCGATCTCATGCACGTACTCGAGGCCGGCCCGCGCCGCGTAGATCGCGGCGACGGACGGCGTGCCGGCCTGGAATCGCCGCGCGTCGTCCGCGTATTCGAACCGCCGCGTGTCGAACGCGAACTGCCGGCCGTGCGCAAACCATCCGACGACCGACGGCGCCAGCGCCTTGATCAAATCCTGCCGCACGTACAGGTACGCGATGCCCGGTCCGCCGAGCAGCCACTTGAGGCCGCCGCTGACGAGAAAGTCCACGCCGAGCGCGCGCACGTCGACCGGCAGCTGGCCCACCGACTGGTACGCGTCGACGAGGAGCCGCGCGCCGCGCGCATGCGCGAGCCGGGCGAGCGCGGCCACGTCCTGGATCTCGCCGCTCTGGAAATAGACGTGCGAGGCGACGACGAGCTGCGTTCGCTCGTCGATCAGCCGCTCGAAGGTTTCCACGGGCACGGACAGTCCGTCGGGGCTCGATGCGTAGACGACCTCGACGCCGCGGCGCGCGAGCCACTGATACGGCACCGTCGGAAAGTCGATGTCGGAAACGATCACCCGCGGTCGCGCGCCGTAGTCGAAGCAGCTCGCCACCGCGGTGATGGCCCCGGTGATCGAAGGCGCGAGCGCCACCTCCGCCGCCTCCGCGCCGATCACGCCGGCGAACGACGCCCGCAGCGCGTCGAGCTCCTCCCACCACGGACCGTACCAGGCCGAGGCGCCCCACGCGTCCCACAGGTCCAGAAACCGGCCGACCGCGGCCCGGACCCGCGCGCCGAGTGCGCCGAGCGAGCAGGTGTTGAGGTACGTCGCGCGCTCGAAGATCGGAAACTCCGCGCGGTACGCCGCCCAGGAGGCGGCCGGCCCGGGCGGCGGAGCCGCCGGGGCCGGCGCCCGGGACATCTGGCGCGGCGAGGCGCCGTCGCTCACGCTCCGGCTCCGCCCCCGCCGTCGGCCGGCACGGCGGCGCGCGGACGGAGCGCGCCGAGGCGGCGCCGGACCTCCGCGAACGTCTCGTCGCGCTTCGGGAAGGCGAACCGCACGTAGCGCCGCCCCGCCGCCGGGTCGTGGAAGAACGAGTACCCGGGGACCGGCGCCACGCCGACCTGCTCGATCAGGTATTTGGTGAACGCCTCGTCGCTCTCGAAGCCGAACGCCGTGATGTCGCACATGATGTAATACGCGCCGCCCGGAACCAGGCACTCGAACCCGGCCTCCCGCAGAATCTCCAGCAGCGCGTCCCGTTTGCGCTGGTACATCGCCGCGAGCTCCGCGTAGTACGTGCGCGGGAATCCGAGAGCCGTCACCGCCGCCTCCTGCAGCGGCGCGGCCGCGCCGACCGTCAGGAAATCGTGGACCTTGCGGATCCCGTCCGTAATGTTCGGCGGCGCGATCGTCCAGCCGATGCGCCAGCCGGTCACGCTGTAGCTCTTGGAGATGCTGTTCACGACCACGGTGCGCTCGCGCATCCCGGGCAGCGCCGCCAGGCTGACGTGCCGCCCGCCGTCGTAGATGATGTGCTCGTACACCTCGTCGGTGAACGCCAGCAGATTGTGCCGCTGGCAGAGGTCCGCGACGCCCTCCAGCTCCTCGCGCGTGAACACCTTGCCGGTCGGGTTGTGGGGCGTGTTCAGGATGATCGCCTTGGTGTAGGGGGTGATCGCCGCCTTGACGTCGTCGAGATCGATCGGGAAGCCGGGGGCGAGGCGGATCGGCACGAACTTCGGGACCGCGCCGGACAGCTTCGCATCCGGGCCGTAGTTTTCGTAGAACGGCTCGAACACGATCACCTCGTCGCCGGGATTGATGGTGGCGAGCATGGTCGCCATCATTGCCTCCGTGGCGCCGCACGTCACCGTGATGTGGCGGTCGGGCTCGACCTCGAGCCCGTTGAACCACCGCACCTTCTCCGCGATCGCCTGCCGGAGGCGCGGGGCCCCCCAGGTGACGGCGTACTGGTTGTGCCCGTCCGCGAGCGCCTGCGCGCCCGCGGCCAGCAGATCCGCCGGCGCCGGGAAGTCCGGGAAGCCCTGGGCCAGGTTGATCGCGCCGTGCTCCATCGCGAGCCGCGTCATCTCACGGATCACGGATTCGGTGAAGACCCCGACGCGTGCGGCGGTTAAGATCATTTCGTCCCCCTCTCGGATCCCCGTCCAGCGCTTTGGCTACGGTTCCACGCTGTGCGCATCCCCCCTTCCCGCCCGCTCCGGGGATGCCTAGTGCGGCACCACGCGCTCGACGCTCAGCACGTCCTTGACCTGGCCGATCCGCTGCATCACCGCGGTCAGCTGGCTGACGTTGCGGATGTCCATTACGATGCCGGTGATGGCCACCTTGTCCTTGCGCACGCGCGAGTTGATCGACACGACGTTCGTCTTGTGCTCGGCGATCGCGGTGAGGATGTCCTTGAGCAGCCCCACGCGGTCCGCGGCTTCGACCTCGATCGCGACGTGGTACGTCCCGTCGGACGTCGGCTCCCACTCCACGTCGAGGATCCGCTCGGGGTGGGCGCGGAGGAACGGCAGGTTCGGGCAGTCGGCGCGGTGGATCGTCACGCCGCGGCCCTGCGTCGTGTACCCGACGACGCGGTCGCCCGGCAGCGGGCTGCAGCACCGCGCAAAACGCATCAGCACGTTGTCGACGCCGATCACGCGGATGCCGGTGGCCGCCCCCGCCGGCGGCGGCGGCGCGGGCACCGGCGGCGCCTCGGGCGCCTCCTCCTCCGCCGGCGCGCCCCGCAGCGCCTGGACCACTTGAAGGAGCGACACGTCGCCGTTGCCGACCGCGGCGAGCAGTTCCTGGTCGTCGGGAAGCCCGAAGCGTCCCGCCACGTCTCGCAGCGCGTCCGGCTTGGCCAGGCCGACGCCGCCCCCGCCCCGGCGCAGTTCTTTCTCGAGCAGCTCCCGTCCGCGGACGATGTTCTCATCGCGGCGCTCGCGCTTGAACCACTGGCGGATCTTCGTGCGCGCGTTCGTCGTCTGGACGAAAGCGAGCCAGTCGCGGCTCGGTCCCGCGGCGGTCTTGCTCGTGACCACCTCCACGATGTCGCCGGACTGGAGGCGCTGGCTGAGGGGCACGAGCCGGCCGTTGACCTTGGCCCCGGTCGTCCGGTAGCCGATGTCGGTGTGGATGCGGAAGGCGAAGTCCACGGGCGTCGCGCCGGCCGGCAGGTCGATCACGTCGCCCATCGGCGTGAACACGAAGACCTCGTTCTGGAACAGGTCGATCTTCACCGAGTGCATGAACTCGCGGGCGTCCTGCATCTCCTGGTGCCACTCCAGCAGCTGGCGAAGCCAGGAGAGCTTCTGCGCGAACGCCCCCTCCGCGCGCCCGCCGCCTTCCTTGTACCGCCAGTGGGCGGCGATGCCGTGCTCGGCGTCGCGATGCATCTGCGGGGTGCGGATCTGGATCTCGAGCGGCTGGCCCTCGCAGATCACCGCGGTGTGCAGGGACTGATAGCCGCTCGTCTTGGGGTTGGCGATGTAGTCGTCCACCTCGCCGGGAATCGGCTTCCACATCGAGTGCACGATCCCAAGGGTCTCGTAGCACTCGCGGATGTCGTTGACCACTACGCGCACGCCGATGCGGTCGTAGATGCGTCCGACGCCCTGCCCCTGATACTTCGGACGCTGCATCTTCTGGTAGATGCTGTAGACGTGCTTCGGGCGCGCGCTCAGGCTGGCGCGGTCGAGCCGGATCCCCGCGCGGGTCAGCTCCTGGTACAGCGTGTCGAGGACGCGCGCGAGCATCGCCTCCTGCGCGTGGCTGGTCCGGTCGATGTCCCCGCTGATCGACCCGTAGGCCTCCGGCTCGAGGATGCGGAACGAGAGGTCCTCGAGCTCGCGCTGGATCGTGCCGATGCCGAGACGCTCGGTGAGCGGCGCGTAGATGTCGAGCGTCTCCCGCGCCGTGCGCTTCTGCTTCCACTCCGGGAGGTGCTCGAGCGTGCGCATGTTGTGCACCCGGTCGGCGAGCTTGATGAGGATGATCCGGATATCGCTCGCCATCGCCAGAAACATCTTGCGGAGGTTCTCCGCCTGGCGCTCCTCGCGGCTCTTCCACTCGATCCGGCCGAGCTTGGTGACGCCGTCGACGAGGCTCGCGATCTCCGGACCGAACGCCTCCCGGACGTCGTCGATCGATCGCGCCGTGTCCTCGGGAACATCGTGCAGCAGCGCCGCGGCGATCGTGGCCGTGTCGAGCCTGAGGCCCACGAGTATGGAGGCGACCGCGACGCTGTGGCTGACGAACGGCTCGCCGGAGGCGCGGGTCTGGCCGGCGTGGGCGTCCTGGGCGTAGTGGTACGCGCGCAGGATGAGGTCCTGGTCGCCGCGCGGAATCGTCTCGCGCACGCGGCGCAGCAGATCCGCGACGTCCGCCGGCAGCGGGCTCTCGCGGGTGTCCGGCCGGACCGGGACTCCGCTCATAGGCTGCGCTCGACCTCCGACGGCAGGACGCCGAGCATCCACGCCGCGCCGGCCTCGAACGCTTCGCGGGCGCGGCGGCCCTCGCGGTGGCGCAGCGAGGCCGCGAGGTCCCGGCGCCCTGCGCCGGCGCTCAACTGGATCTGCGATCCGTCCGGCACGGTCTCGCGCGTGGCGAGTCCGGCCTCGACGAAGACGTCGCACGCCGCCTCCACGGTGGCGCGGTTGAGCCCGGGCACGGCCGCGCTGAGGCGCGCCCACGCGTCGTCGGCCGGCCACAAAAACGGCCGCTCCCCGCGCCACTCGCGCAGGGCGCGGTAGACGGCGACGAGCGTCTCGCGCCCGGGCGCCTGGACGTCGAGCGCGCGGCGGTAGCGGTCCCGGTCGTCCGCGCCGGCGGCGAGCGTGATCGTCACCGGCCGGCGGCCGGCGAGCGCGGCGCCGCAGGCGGCCAGACACCAATCGAGATCGGGCGCGAGGGCGCCCACGATGAGATGCTGCACGTCCGGCGGGAGCGCTTCTTCGTCGAGGGCCACCGTGGTCACCAGCACGTCGAGCCGTCCCTCGCGGAAGGCCTGCGTGACGATCTCGCGCAGCCGGAACGGCAGGCCGCCGTGCAGATATGCGATGCCTCCGGAAGCCGGCGCGGCGGCCGCCTGATGGTCGCGCGCGAGGGCGGCCAGCCCGACCGCGGCCGCGCGCGGCGCGACGATCGCCACCGTCTTCTCCCCGCGGGCGAGCGCCTGCTCCAGAATCGGCCACAGCGCCCCGGGCCCCCCGTCTCCGCGACGGTCGACAATCGTCAGCGGCGCCCGGGGCGCCTGCTCGTGCACGATCGCCGTTGCCGGGCACACGCGTGCGATGCCGCGGCAGAGCGTGCCGCTGCCCACGGCAAACACGGCCGCGCCGGCGAAGTCCGACACGGCCGCCCGCCAGTCCGGGGCGGTGCCGCCGTCCACCACGACCGTCCCGACGCGAGGGGCAAACGCCGACACGCGGCCGGGTTCTCGCAGCACCTCCGTGGTGGCGACGAGCACGTCGACCGCGCCGCGCCGCAGCATCTCGTCGAGCCGGTCCCGCGCCGTCAGCGGCAGAAGCCCGTGCGCGGTCTCGACGCAGACGCCGAGCGGCCGAAGGCGCGAGGCCAGCTGCCCGGCCCGATGCACGGCGTGGCTCTTGGTGGGGACGACCACGAGCGCGCCGCGGCCGCCCGCGGCGGTCAGCGCGGCGGCCCCGGCGATCGCGGTGGCCCGGCCGCGTCCCGGCGGCACCATGAGCGCCACCCGTCCTCCGCCGGCGAGCAGATCGAGCGCTTCGGCCAGCCCGGTCCGAAACGGCCGGCCGCCGTTCAAGTAAATAGGAAGCCGCGCGAGTGCGTCCCGTACGCCTCCCGCCCGCCATCCGCGGACCGCCGCTCCCGGGCGCGAATCGGCCGCCCCGGCCGGCGCCGGCGGGGCGAGCTCCTCCGGCGCGCGCTCGACGAACAGGTTGACGCCGGCCGCGCGCTCGCCGCCGCCGGTCACGCCGGCGACGGACGCGACGTAGCGCACCCCGGCATCCATGAGCGGCGCGAGACGTCCGGCAAGCCGCGCGTTGAGGTATCCGACCGCGCCGCCGTCCTCGGTGCAGACCTGCACCGCGTGCGGATCGTGGGGGTTCGCGGGTTCCCGGCGCAGCCGCACGCGGTCGCCCGCCCGCAGCGCCGCCACCACGGCCGGCCGGTCGCCGAACGTGACGCCGACGGCCTTGGTGTAGAACGCGGCCGCGTCTTCCACCGCCTCGTACCCGGCTTCACCGAGAAAGTCGTCCGCGCGCCGGAACAGGCGGTCCACGACGAGACCGGTATCGCGCAGCACGGCGTCCAAGTCGATCCCGGGGACGTCGAGCGCGCGCAGGCGGAGACGCACGCGCTCGCCTGAGGGGGCCCCCCGGTCGATTTCCGGCGTGAACGCAAGGTCGACGGCCGCGCCGGTCAGGGTAAGCACGTCGATCCATCCCGCCATGGAGAACCCGATCGCATCGACAAACGTCGTCCCGTCCGTCACGCCGATTCCGAGGTGCGCCCCGTCGCCGACGAGCCGGCGTGTGAGGGGGCGGACGTCACGCACACCGAGCACCGGGCTCGGATTGCCGAGACCAAACGGCGCCAGCCGGCCGAGCTCGGCGACGAGCGCCGGCGTCACGTCACCGAGCGTCACCTCCGCGTCGACCTGCACGCGCTCCGCGGGCCGGCCGGCCAGCGCCCCGGCGGCGCGCTCCGCGAAGCAGACGCGGAACGCGGGGATCGCGCCGGCCTCGATCGACAGCCCGGCGGCCATGGCGTGTCCGCCGAAGGCCACAAGGTGCTCGCCGCAGGCGGCCATGGCGCGCACGAGATCGAAGCCGGCCACGCTGCGCGCAGACCCGCGGCCGCCCGTTCCTGACAGGGCGATCGCCACCGCGGGGCGCCGGTACGCTTCGACGAGGCGTCCCGCGACCAATCCGACGACGCCGGGATGCCATCCCTCGCCCCCGACGACGATGCCCGCCGGCACACCCTCCGACCGGGCCGCGCTCTCGACCTGGGCGACCGCGTCCGTCAGCACCTGGTCGAGGATCATCTGCCGCTCGCGATTCGCGTCGTCGAGCGCGTGTGCCAGCGCACGCGCCTCCGCGGGATCGTCCGTCAGCAGAAGCTCGAGCGACGGGGTGGGGTCCCCGAGGCGGCCCGGCGCGTTGAGGCGCGGGGCGAGCTGCCATCCGATGTGCCAGGCGTCCACCGGGCCCGCGATCGCCGCCTCCTCGAGCAGCGCCCGTACGCCGAGGGGAGGCTCCGTCCGCATCTGGTGAAGTCCCGCGGCGACGAGCCGGCGGTTGTCGCCGGTGAGCGGCACGACGTCGGCCACCGTTCCGAGCGCGGCGAGCGCCACAAGCCCGGCCGGCATCGCCGGCGCGCAGCCGAGCTCACGACGCAGTGCCCACGCGAAGAGAAACGCGAGGCCGGCCGCGCACGGCGCCGCGTCCTCGTCTCCGCGCACGCCCGGTTCGACAACGGCCGCGGCCGGCCGTTCCGGCGCCGGTTCGTGATGGTCGAGGACGACGACCTCGAGACCGAGCGCGCGCGCCCGGCCGACGGCGTCCACCGCGGTGATGCCGCAGTCGGCGGCGATCAGCAGTCCCGCGCCTTCGGCCGCGAGCGCTTCGACCGCCGGCACCCCGAGGCCGTAGCCGTCCCGGATCCGGTGCGGCAGGCGCGCACAAGGCGAAGCGCCGAGCGCCCGCAGGGTGCGCACGAGGATCGCCGTCGCGGTAATCCCGTCCACATCGTAGTCGCCGTGGATCGCGATCGGCCGGCCGGACCGGACGGCGCCGGCCACCAACGCGACCGCCCCTTCCATCCCGGGGATTCGTGACGGATCGCCGAGATCGTCGAGGCACGGCGACAGAAACGCCCGCGCCGCCTCGAGCGTGGTCACGCCGCGGCGCCGCAGGAGCCCGGCGACCAGGGGAGACACCCCGAGGGCGCGTGCGAACTCCGCGGCACCCGCGTCCGCGGGCGCGACGTCCCACGCCGGCCGGTCGAGAACAGCCATTATCCAACTATTATAGCGCGTTCGGGAAAATCGTCGCCGGTCAGGACAGGGCCCGGTCTCCTACCAGAGACGGCGCGTTTGACCGAGGTCGGACGATGTGTGCGAGGCGGGCGGAGCGGTCGCCGGCGGGACGTCGGGCGCGACGGGGGCCACGGCCGCTTGATGGGCCGCAAGCCGGCGCTCCAGATCGCGCAGGCGGCCGGCCAGATGGGCGTGCCGGGCCATCGACGGCAGGAACGTCAGCAGTGCCCCGAGGATGCCCGCGCCGACGATCGCGAGCGCCAGCGACCCGGTGTAGATCGGCCACTGCCAGAACATCACGGTGACGGGGGTGGTGTTGCTGAGCGCGAACACCGTGGCCGCGAGGCAGACGAGGATGAGCAGAACCGCGGCGCTCCGCATCCGGGGTCCTCTAGCGGCGGCGCCGGCGCCGCCGGCGCGACGTCACGGCGCGCGCGGCGCCGGGTACCACCGCGGGCGCCTCGTCGGGCGTGCCCGCGCCGTCCGCGGCGGCCCGAACCTCGCGCGGCGTCTCGACCCGCTGCGGCCCGCGTCCGGGAGCCGCGGGAGCCCGCCGCTCGCCCCAGTTGTGCCAGTCGACCAGAATGCAGCTCGCGTTGAAGATCGAGGAGTAGCCGCCGGTGACGATGCTCACGACCAGGCCGAAGGCGACGTCGCGGATCGTTTCCCCGCCGAAGACGTAGACCGCGCCGATCGCCAGCACGGCCGTCATCGCGGTGTTGATCGACCGCACCAGCGCCTCGAGAACGCTGCGGTTGACGAGGTGCTCGAACGGCTCGCGCGTCCGCATGCCGAGGTTCTCGCGAATCCGGTCGAAAATGACGATCGTGTCGTTGATCGAGTAGCCGGCCACGGTCAGCAGCACGGCCAGGAACGACGAGTTGACCTCCCGCTGCGTCAGCGCGAACGCGCCGATGACGACCAGGAGGTCGTGGAGCAGCGCGATGTCCGCCGCGATCGCGAACCGCACCGAACGGAACCGGATCGAGATGAAGATGACCTGCAGCACGAGGCCGATCGCGACGCCGAGGATGGCGACGTTGCGCAGTTCGGCGCCGATCTCGGGGCCGACGGTATCCTCCCGCAGCATCGCCGTCGACGGCCACCGCGTCTTCGCCGCGTCGACGATGTCGTTCATCTGCGATTGCGACAGCGGGCGGGTGCGGATGAACACCTCGGTGTCGCCGGACTTCTGGATGACCGCGTCGCCGAGCCCGAACCGGTCGAGCACCGATCGGACGTCCCCCACCGTGAACGGCTGGGTGATCCGCAGCTCGAGCGAGTTGCCGCCGGTGAAATCGACGCCCCAGTTGAGGGCGTGCCCGTCGTGCACGTGGTGGGCGTAGAGCGCGATCAGCCCGGGGAGGATGACGGCGAGCGACAGGGCGTACCACCAGCGCCGCCGGCCGATGATGTCGAAGGCGCGCACGTTACTCACCGGCCCCGCCCCCGGATCCCCCGGCGGCCACGACCGACGGCTCCCGCGACCGGCCGGTCCATGCCAGCGACTGAATGTAGCGCGCCAGGCTCGTCTCCAGGATGAGATCGACGAAGACGCGCGTCACGACGATCGCGGTGAAGATGCTGGTGAGAATGCCGAGGATCAGCGTCACGGCGAAGCCGCGCACCGGGCCGGTGCCCAGCCACAAGAGGACCGCCGCGCCGATCAGCGTCGTCGTGTTCGAGTCGAAAATCGTGACCACCGCGCGGTTCCATCCCGTCGACACGGAGGCGCGGAGCGTCTTGTGGCCGCGCAGCTCTTCCTTGACCTTTTCGAAGATGATGACGTTCGCGTCGACCGCGACGCCGAGCGACAGGATGAACCCCGCGATGCCCGGCAGCGTGAGCGTGGCGCCGAGTGCCGTCAGCAGCGCGAACAGGATCAGCGTGTAGACGACGAGGGCCAGGTCGGCGAGGATGCCGGCGAGCCGGTAGTACAGCAGCATGAAGAGCCCGACCATGACGATCGCGACGTAGCCGGCGTGCACGCTGCGGTCGATCGAGTCGCGCCCGAGCAGCGGGCCGACGGTCCGGTTCTCCACCACGTGCACGGGCAGCGGCAGCGCGCCGCCGCGCAGCAGCACGGCGAGTTCGCGCGCGGACTCGAGCGTAAACCCGCCTTCGATCACGCCCTTTCCGCCGGGGATCGGGGACTGAATCACCGGCGAGCTGATGACGACGTTGTCGAGCACGATCGTGAGGTACTTGCCGACGTTCTTCGTCGTGTAGTCTTCGAACGTTTTGGCGGCGGAGCTCTTGAACGTAAATCCGACCTGGGGGCGCCCGAACTGGTCGAACTGGACCTGCGCGTCGCTGAGGTCGGCGCCGGTGAGGATCACCTTCTTCGGGACGTGCTGGGTCGTCTTATCCGGGAGCACCGAGGTGTCGACGCCCTGCCACGTGGTCCCCGCCGGCAGCGAGACCGGACCGGTGTCGACGAACTCCAGCAGCGCGGTCTTGCCGATGAGGTCGATGGCGCGCTGCGGATTTTGAATGCCGGGCAGCTCGACGAGGATGCGGTTCGGGCCCTGGCGGGTGATCGCGGGCTCGGCGAGGCCGAGCTGGTCGACGCGGTTGCGAATGATGCGCAGCACGCCGTCCATCGCATCGTTCGTGACCTGCGTCTGCGCGGTCGGCTCGGCCTGCAGCACGATGTGGCTCCCGCCCTGCAGGTCGAGCCCGAGGTTCAGGTGCGGCCGCGGCGTCTGCAGCATCGGTGTCGCGCCGACGAGGCGAACCGGTTGAAACGCGACGAAGAACGCAGCCAGCGCGATCAGCACGACGCCCAAGAGCCTGACCGGATTGCCGAGCTTCACCCTGTGAGACCCCTCGAGAGCGTGATCGAAGCCGTCCGCAAACAAAAAAAGCCTTGCGAACGCGTTTCATTATATCGGCGGCGCACGGCGAGTGTCAAACCTGCGCCCCGCGCCGGGCGCGACGGCGGGCCGGCGGCTGAGTCCGCGGCCGCCGCGTCAACGCAGGTCGCCCGGCTCGACGGCCGCGGGGCGAAACGGATCGCGCCGCGCGTTACGCCGGCCCTCGAGGACGTCGGCTTCGCGCCCCGGCGCCGGACGGTAGTGGGTCTCGAAGAACCCGAGCGCCGACTCCGCGAGGAGATGGTACGCGGCGGAGAAGATGCCGCGCGCCTCGACGCCGTTCCAGCGCTCCGGCAGCACGTCCGCCGGCAGCCCCGGATCGACGAACAAAAATTTCCGGAACTCGTGCACGAGCCGCGTCTTCTCGCGGAACGCCTCCCCGCCCGGGAGGTCGAGGCCGCTGCCCGTCCGGGCCGCCGCCGCCCGCCAGGCGGCCAGGCGGGGCCGCCACGCATCTGCGAACGCGCCGTAGGCCGCGTCGATCGCCGGCAGGTCCCAATGCCGCGCGGCGAATGCCGCCGCGCCGCCGCCGGCGAGCCCGGCCGCAAACATCTCCGCGGGCCCGGCCCCGAACGCGTAGCGCTCCGCGAGCGCGGGCATCCGATTGAGGAGATCGTTGGGCGTCACGTGCACGCCGCGGGCAAGCGGCGCGAACCCCATCCACTCCAATTCACGCCGCAGCGCGGCGCGGCGCTCCCGGTCCGAGGCGGCCGGCAGGATGACGATCCGCCACAACCCGTCCCACCGCTCCGGACGCAGCTTGAAGATGCGGCCCGCCGCCTCTTCGATGCGGGCCTCGCCGCGGGGCGTGAGCGCGTAGTAGCCGGCGCGCCCGGCACGGATCGCGGCCAGCCAGCCCTGCCGCGTCGTTCGCGACACCGCGGCGCGCACCGCCGACCCCGTAAAGCCGAGTTCGCCCATCAACGTGATCAGGCTGCCGATCCAGATGGTGCCGCCGTAATGGCGGACGTAGTCGCCAAACAGCGTGAAGAGCATCGACCGGGCGTGCATCCCGGTCGCGGCCGCGGGCGCCTCGCCAAGACCGGGGGGCGGCGTCGCGGGCATCTGCGCCACCCGCCGCTAGGCGAGCCCTTCGACGATCGTCGCGATCCCCTGGCCGACGCCGATGCACATCGTCGCGAGCCCCCACCGCGCGCGCCGCCGGTCCATCTCGCGGACCAGCGTGAGGAGCAGGCGGGCGCCGCTCGCGCCGATCGGATGGCCGAGGGCGATCGCTCCGCCGTTCACGTTGAGCCGGGACCGGTCGATGCCAAGATCGCGGACGCAGGCCAGCACCTGCGACGCGAACGCCTCGTTGAGCTCGATCAGATCGATCTCGTCGAGCGTGCGCCCGGCGCGGATCAGCGCCTTCTGCGTCGCGGGCACCGGGCCGATGCCCATATACGATGGATCGACGCCCGCGGCGGCCATCGCGGCGATCCGCGCGAGCGGCCGGCGGCCGTGCCGCTCCGCCCATTCCGCGGAGGTCACGAGCAGGCACGCGGCGCCGTCGTTGATGCCCGAGGAGTTGCCCGCCGTGACGGTGCCGGCCGGCCGAAACGCCGGGCGCAGCGTCGCAA
The DNA here is from genome assembly GCA_035308905.1 of bacterium. Lineage (NCBI taxonomy): Bacteria > bacterium. Next base: position 147,271 of record DATGFS010000030.1, read on the forward strand.
GGGTCTCGAAGGTCGTGTCCGGCCGCGGATGTTCATCGGTGTCGACGACGGTGGCGTCGCCGCGGGCCCGCGCGACGGTGACCGGGACGATCTCTTCCGCGAGGCGGCCCTCCCGCTGCGCGGCGGCGGCGCGCCGCTGGCTCTCCACGGCAAACTCGTCCTGCTCCTCGCGCGAGATGCCGTACCGCTCCGCCACGTTTTCCGCGGTCTCGCCCATGCTGTAGAGCGGGAAGCGCTCCTCGAGCCGCGGGTTCGGAAAGCGCCAGCCGATCGTCGTATCTTGCAGGACCTGCGTGCCGCGGGGAAACGCGTGCGCCGGCTTGCCCATCACGAACGGCGCGCGGGTCATGCTCTCCACGCCGCCCGCGAGATACACGTCGCCGTCGCCGCCGGCGATCGCACGCGCCGCGGCGTGGACGGCCTGCATCCCCGATCCGCAGAGCCGGTTGACGGTCTGTCCGGGGACGCCGTCCGGCAGGCCGGCCAGCAGCACCGCCATGCGCGCGACGTTGCGGTTGTCCTCGCCCGCCTGATTGGTGCAGCCCATCACGACGTCCTCGATCTCGGCCGGGTCGAGCGTGTTGCGCTGGACGATCGATTCGATCATCCTGGCCGCGAGGTCGTCCGCCCTGACGTCGCGCAGCGCGCCGCCGTAGCGGCCGATCGCACTCCGCACGCCGTCGACAATCACCACGTCCCGCATGTGTCGCGTCCCTCCACGATTCTCCGGCCGTCCACGCGCGCCCGGCGCGCCTTAGCGTCCCACGTACGCCGGCGCCCGTTTGGCGAGGAACGCCGCCACGCCCTCGCGGTGATCCTCGGACCGGCCGGCGATCTCCTGAAGGTAGGCCTCGTATTCGAGCGCCCCGCGCAGGTCGAGAGCGAGGGCGCGGTCCACGCCCCGCTTGATCAGCCCGTAGGCCCGCGTCGGTCCCTGGGCGAGCCGCGCGGCCCACTCCAGCGCGCGCGGCATCAGGTCGTCCGCCGGCACCACCCGGTTCACGAGCCCCAGCCGCTCGGAGGCGGCCGCGTCCACCGGCTCTGCAAAGAACATCATCTCGAGCGCGCGTCCGACGCCTACGAACCGCGGCAGCAGCCACGTGCCGCCCGAGTCCGGAATCAGGCCGACCCGCGTGAACACCTCGATGAAGCTGGCCCGGTCCGACGCCACGCGCAGGTCGGCGGCCAGCGCGAGGTTGCAGCCTGCGCCGGCGGCGACGCCGTTGACCGCGGCGACGACGGGCTTCTCCGTCGTCCGCAGACGGAGGATGATCCGGTTATACCGCGCGCGCAGCAGCGCGCCGAGCGAGGTTTCCCCCGGCGTGTGTCCGCGCAGGTCGGCGCCGGAGCAAAAGGCGCGGCCCGCGCCCGTCAGCACGACGCAGCGCACCTGCGCGTCGCCGTCGGCCTTGGCGAGCGCGTCCAACAGCTCCTCGCCCAGCTTGGCGTCGAAGGCGTTGAGCACGTCGGGCCGGTTGAGCGTGATCACCCGCACGCCCTCGCGATCCTCGGTCAGCACCGTTTCGTACATCGCCGGGTTCCCTCCCATCGGCTGCTCGTTACGCCCCCGCTTCGAGGACCGCGCGGGCCCGCTCGAAGACCGCGTCGAGCATCGGTTCGGTCAGCCTGCCGGTGTTGGTGTTCTGCCGGCTCGGATGATACGAGGCGATGAGCACCGGCCCGTGCGGCCCGAGGTTGTAGGCGGCTCCGTGCCCGAAGCGCAACGACCGCGTCGGCACCCCGCGCGAGGCGAACACGCGCCGGCAGACGTCGAACCCGATGCGGCCCAGGGCGACGACCACCCGAACCCGCCGCAGCAGCGCGAGCTCTCGTTCGAGGAAGGGAAGGCAGCGGGCGATCTCCGCGGGCGCCGGCTTGTTCAACGGCGGCGCGCAGCGTACCGGCGCGGTCAGGTATGCATCGATCAGGCGCAGTCCGTCTCCTCGCCGCACCGACGTCGGCTGGCTGGCGAACCCCGCGCGATGCATCGCCCGGAACAGCCAGTCGCCGGAGCGGTCGCCGGTGAACATCCGGCCCGTGCGATTCGCCCCGTGCGCCGCGGGCGCCAGCCCCACGATCAGCAGGCGCGAGGCGGGATCGCCGAAGCCGGGGACCGGACGCCCCCAGTAGGTGCACGCCGAGAACTCACGTTTGCGGACCGCCGCCACCGCCTCACAGTGGCGGCGCAGACGCGGGCAGCGCGCGCACGCCACCACCTCGCGCGCCACCGCGCGCAGCGAGTCGCCCCGCGCGGGGAGCGGGCGTGCCGGCCGGCTCGCCGCCGGCAGCCGTGAAATCGAAGCCGTCGGCGTGGTGGACGCGGCGGTCACCGGCCCTGGAACTCCGGCCGGCGCTTCTCGAGAAACGCGCGGACGCCCTCGCGCTTGTCGTCTGTGCTGAAGAGCGCCTGGAAGCACCGGCGCTCGAACACGAGGCCGGCTTCGAGCGAGGATTCGTAGGCCTGCAGCACCGCCTCTTTCGCGAGCCGGACCGCGATCGGGGCCTGCCGCGCGATCTCCGCGGCGAGGCGCTTCGCTTCGTCCAGACACAGCTCCGGCGGCACCACCCGTGAAACGAGCCCGGCCGCGAGGGCTTCCGGCGCCGTCAGGGCACGTCCCGTCAGCACCATCTCCATGGCGCGCGACTTGCCGACCGCGCGGGTGAGCCGCTGCGTTCCTCCGGCGCCGGGCATCAGGCCGAGCCGGATCTCCGGCTGCCCAAACTGGGCGCTCTCCGAGGCGACGATGATGTCGCACAGCATCGCCAGCTCGCAGCCGCCGCCGAGCGCGTAGCCCGATACCGCGGCGATGACGGGCTTGGCGATCCGCCGGATGCGCATCCACTGCTCGAACCGGTACGCTTTGATGACGTCGGCGGTCGTCGCCTCCGCCATTTCCCGCACGTCGGCGCCGGCCGCAAACACCCGGGGACCGCCCCAGAGCACGATGCAGCGCACCGCCGCGTCGCGGTCGCAGCCTTCCAGCGTCGCGGCGAGCTCTTCCATCAATGCCTGGCTCAACGCGTTGAGCACTTCCGGCCGGTTGAGCGTGACGAGGGCGACGCCGCCGTCGAGGGTCAGCAGAACTTGGTCGCCGGCCATCAGTTTACTGCGGAACGAGCGTCGGCGACAGCCCGCTCTGTCGAAGGTACGTCGCGAGGCGCTCGGCCGTCGCCCGGTCGAGATAGCCGCCGACCCACACCCGATACGGCGGCCCGTCCGTGACCGTCACCGCGTAGCCGCGGGCGCGAAGCCGCAGCGCCAGGGCTTGCGCGTTCTGCAGCTCCGGGAAACCCGCCACCTGCACGTGGAATCGTCCCGGAACAACAGGCACGGTTTGGGACGGGCGCGGCGCCGGCGCCGTAGGAACCGCGCTCGGCGCAGACGGTGCGGGCATCGGGGTCGCCGCCCCGGGCTGGGCCGCGGATTGGGCCGGCCCCCCGATACTGGACGCGCCGGCGGCCGTCTGGGCGCCCGGCACGGGCGAGGCAGGCGGGGGTGTCGCGGTTCCGGCGGCGGGCGGGGTTCGGGTGACCGGCCCGGCCGTCACTCCCCCGCCCCGGACTGCGGGGGCGGGTGGCGCGACCGCGGACCTCGACGCGTCCGGCGATCCGGTCGCGGCCGCCCCAGGAACGTGGCGAAAGGCTCCCTTCGCGAGCAGGAACCCGGCCGCGATCGACCCGCCGAAGAGGCCGGCCGCCAGGAAGAGCATCAGGATGCCCCGGCGTACCATCACAGCACCCCCCTGTTCGCGGCCCCGACGCGAACCCTCCTGCCCCCGGCGGGCCGGTTGTCGCCGCTCAACGGATCACGCGGTGGTAGCGGTGATACGCCATCAGCAGGATGCCGCCGGCGACCAGCACCGCGTAGTAGGACACGATGCGATCGATCAGGACGCCGCTGCGGGCGACGGCGGTGGCGACCGCGTGCGGGGCGAGCACGGCGATGAGCCCCGCCTGCGAGACTTCCGTCACGCCCACCCCGCCCGGGACGAGCAGGGCCATCCCGAGAATCATGGCGCCGACGTAGGTGAAGACGAGGACCTGGGGCGGCAGCGCAACGCGGAGCGCCCCGAAGACCGCGATGACGCGCGCGAAGTCGAGGGCGATGCCGAGCGCGGTCAACGCGAGCAGCGCGCCCAAGGTGTGCCGGCGGCGCGAGACGGCAATGCTCGTACAGAGGAGATCGACGAACGCCAGCGCCCGGTTGCGGAGCGCGCGAAACGGCACGCCGCGAAGCAGCACGGCCGCGCCCGCCCGGACGTGATCCGGCGCCCCGGCGAGCAGCGCCGTGCCGAGAACGATCACCGCGATCAGCACCGGCAGCGCCGTGTTCGCGAGGACCGTCTGCCGCGGCAACATGACCGCGGCAAGCAGCAGGCCCGCGACGAGCGCGACGATGTCGAGCAGCCGCTCGATCAGCATCGCCGACACGGACAGCCCGAGCCCGACGCCGTACGCATCGCGGAGCATGACGGCCTTGGCCAGTTCGAAGCTCCGCCCGGGCGTCATGCTGCCGGCCGCGACTCCGCAGACGACCGACACCGCGGCGAACCGCCCCGAGATTGTGGTATCCGTCAGGCGGCGGACCATATACCGCCACCGCACGGCCCGGACCACGATCTGCGCCGGCACCGCCAGCACCGCGAGGGCGAAGAGGAACGGCCGGACGTCCCGCAGCGCGCGGACGGCCGCCTGCAGATTCGTCGTCGCGCCGAAGAGGACCAGGATGACGACGCCGCCGGCCGAGAGCGCGTAGGTGATCCAGCGCGCCGACGGATGGGTCATCGCGCGGGCCGGCGCCGGCGGCGCCGCGGCGGCGATGGGGGCGCCCGACTCGGTCGGACTCACCGCGGCCTCACGCCGCCGGACCCCGGCGGTGCGGGGCGGGACGGCGGGGCAAGATCGGCCAGATACCGGCGCAGCGTCCCGCGCCGCTCCACGAGGCCCTGCGCCCGCGCGCGGTCCGCGGCCACGACCTCCGCCGGCGCCTTCTGCACGAACGCGGGATCCTCGAGCCGCCGGGTGACCCCGGCGAGGTCTCGCTCCAGCAAGGTCAGCTGTTTCTCGAACCGCTCCCGCGCCTTGGCGCGCAACTCGGGCGCCTCGACGTGGATCTCGATCCGGCCCCGCCCGTACGGCGAGGAGATGCCGAACGCTCCGTGCTCGTCGAGGCCCCGCACGGGCAGCCGGTCCGGATCCAGGCGAACGAGGTGGGCGAGGTACGGCCGCAGGCGGTCCACCCGCTCGCGGTCGCCGTCGGCAACGTGGAGCGAGGCGTCCACCGGCTGTGTGGCAAGACCCAGTTCCGCGCGGATGCCGCGTACCGCGCCCGCGATCTCCATCACCTCGGCCATCGCGGTCTCGGCCGCCGCGTCGCGCCACGCATCCGGCGGCTCGGGCCACGGCGCCCGCATGACCGTCTCGCCCTCGTGCGGCAGCGCCTGCCAGATTTCTTCCGTGATCGCCGGCATCACCGGGTGCAGCAGGGCCATCGTCTGTCCGAGCACCCAGCCGAGGACGTGGCGCGTCTCCGCGGCCGGCTGCTCGGCGGCCCGCTCCAAATCCACCTTCGCCATCTCGAGGTACCAGTCGCAGAACTCGCTCCAGATGAACTCGTACAGCCGGTGGCACGCCGTGTGAAACTCGTAGGCCTCGAGGGCCGCGGTGACGTCGGAGGCGGCGCGCGCGAACCGGTCGAGGATCCAGCGGTTGGGCAGCGTCCGCGCGCCCCGCGGGCGGCCGGCCGGCACGTCGTGCCCCTCGAGGTGCAGGCGCGCGAGCCGGGCGGCGTTCCAGATTTTGTTGGCGAAGTTGCGGGTGTCCTCGACCATCTTCTCGGAGAAGCGCAGATCCTGCTCCCCCGTGCAGCGGTTGAGGAGCGCGAACCGCAGCGAATCGGCGCCGTAGCGGTCGATCAGCAGCAGCGGGTCCATCCCGGTGCCGAGGCTCTTGCTCATCCGCCGGCCCTCGATGTTGAGCACGGTCGGGTTGATGTAGACGTCCGTGAACGGGATCTCGTGGCGCAGCTCCAGGCCGAACATGATCATGCGCGCCACCCACAGGAAGATGATGTCGCGCGCCGTCGCCAGCGTGTTCGTCGGATAGAAGTACTCGAGATCGGCGGTCTCGTCGGGCCACCCCAGCGTCGCCATCGGCCACAGCGCCGAGCTGAACCAGGTGTCGAGAACGTCCGGATCCCGCGTGAGCTCCGTGCCGCCGCACTTCGGACACGACTTCGGGCGCTCGATGCCGGCGATCATCTCACCGCACTCACAGTGCCACATCGGGATCTGGTGCCCCCACCACAGCTGCCGGCTGATGTTCCAGTCCCGGATCTGGTCCATCCAATCAAGGAAAAACTTGGTCCAGCGCCCGGGATGAAACCGGACCCGTCCGTCGCGCACCGCCCCGATCGCCGGGGCGGCGAGTGCTTTCATCCGGCAGAACCACTGGTCGGAGATGTACGGTTCGATCGTCGTCTTGCAGCGGTCGCACCGGCCGATGTTCGTCGTGTACGGCTCCTCGCGCACCAGCAGGCCGGCGGACCGGAGGTCATCCACGGCCGCCTGCCGCGCCTCCATCCGGTCGAGGCCCTCGTAGCGCGGGCCGCCCATGGTCATCCGGCCGTGGGGATCGAACGCGATCAGGACGGGCAGCTTGTGGTCCACGCCGATCTCGTAGTCGAGCAGATCGTGGCCCGGGGTGATCTTCACCGCGCCCGTGCCGAAGCCGCGCTCGACACGGCGGTCGGCGATCACCGGCACGGGGCGGTTCACGATCGGCACGACGACCTGCGTGCCCACCAGTTTCTTGTAGCGTTCGTCGCCGGGATGCACCGCCACGGCGACATCGGCGAGGATCGTCTCCGGCCGCTGCGTGGCGATCACGACACCGTCGTCCCCGCCGGCGCCGGGATACCGCACGTAATACAGGGTGCTCTGCTCCTCAACGTACTCCACTTCCAGGTCCGAGATGCTCGTCTGGTCCTTCGGGCACCAGTTGATCATCCGCTTGCCCTTGTAGATGAAGCCTTTGTTGTACAGGCGGATGAAACACTCCGCCACCGCGCGCGAGTACCCCGGATCCATCGTGAAGATGGTGCGCTTCCAGTCGCACGAGAGCAGCAGGCGCCGCATCTGACCGAGGATGGCCTGGCCGATCTCCTCGCGCCACTTCCACGTCTCTTCGAGGAACCGCTCGCGGCCGAGCGAGAACCGTGTGAGGCCCTCTTTGGCCAGCCGCCGATCCATCACCACGTGCACGGCGATGCCCGCGTGATCCATCCCCGGCTGGTACAGCGCGTTGTGGCCGCGCATGCGGCTCCAGCGGATCAGGCAGTCCTGCACGCCGTTGTTGAGCGCGTGGCCCATGTGCAGTTCGCCGGTCACGTTGGGCAGCGGCATCATGATCGTGTACGGCCGGCGCGACGGGTCGGGAACGGCGCGGAAGTAGCCGCGCGCGTCCCAGGTTCGGTACCAGCGCTCCTCGGTCGCCGCCGGATCGTACGTCTTCGGCAGCTCCGCCCCGTCTTCGCGGGATCCCCGAGCGCCTTCGCGCCCTCCTGCCCCGTCTGCGCGGGACCTCCGGCCGCCTTCGCGCCCTCCTGCCGTCTTCGGTCCGTCCGCCATCCAGCCCGCCCCCTGCCCGTCTCGCGCCCTGGCTCACGCCGTAGGCCCAGGGCCTTCCGGCCGCCATCCGGCGGCCTCCTGTAACATCAACGCCGCCTCACCCCAAAGGGCGAAGCGGCGCTTCGCGGTACCACCTTCATCCCACGGCCCGAAGGGGCCGCGGCTCGACGCGCTGTCTCGGGCGCACCCGGCGAATCCGCGGCGTCAGGACGCCCCGTCTGGCGCGGGGCGAACGGCCGACGATCCGCTGCTCAGGGGCGACGTTCGGTTCGTGCGGCCCGGGGAGCTCTCACCAACCCTCCCCTCGCTTCGGACGCCGCTCGGACCTACTCCTCCCCGTCCTCGCGTTTGCGTTGCGCGTATTATAACATATCAGGAGATTCCCATGGCTCTCCACCGCTTCCATCCACTCGTCGCGGAGTGGTTCGCCGAACGGTTCGGCGCGCCGACACCGGCGCAGGCCGGCGGCTGGCCGGCGATCGCGTCCGGCCGCGACACGCTCATCGCCGCGCCCACCGGATCGGGCAAGACGCTCGCCGGCTTTTTGTGGGCCGTCAACGCCCTGCTGCTCGAAGGGATGCGGGGCGCCGGCGGTCATCTGCCCGACGAGACGGCGGTTGTGTATGTCTCGCCCCTCAAGGCGCTCGGCAACGACGTCCACGCCAACCTCGTCGGTCCTCTCGCCGAGATTCGCGAGCGGGCCGCCGCCGCGGGTGCGGTCCTGCCCGAAATCCGCGTCGCGGTTCGCTCCGGCGACACGCCGGCCGCCGACCGCGCGCGGATGCGCCGCCGGCCGCCGCACATCCTGATCACAACGCCGGAGTCGCTCTACATCCTGCTGACCGCGGACGGCAGCCGGACGTTTCTCAAGCATGCCCGCACGGTCATCGTGGACGAGATTCACGCGGTTGCGCAGGACAAGCGCGGGGCGCACCTCACGCTTTCGCTCGAGCGGCTCGACCGCCTGGCGGGACGGCGCCTCCAGCGCATCGGGTTGAGCGCGACGCAGAAACCCGTCGAGGAGATCGGCCGGCTGCTCACCGGCACCGCCGGCGACTGCGCGATCGTCGACGCCGGCCACCGCCGCCCGTGGGACCTGTCCATCGAGGTGCCCGGCCCGCCGCGGGGACCGATCGTCGCGAACGACGTGCGGGACGCCGTCTACGACCGGCTCGCCGCGCTCGCGCAGAGCCACCGGACCACGCTGGTGTTCGTGAACACCCGGCGGCTGGCGGAGCGGGTCGCCCATCAGCTCGGCCAGCGCCTCGGCGAGTCGCAGGTGGCCGCGCACCACGGCAGCCTCTCGCGGCGCCTCCGGCTCGACGCGGAGCGCCGGCTCAAGAGCGGGGAGCTGCGCGTCGTCGTGGCGACCGCCTCGCTCGAGCTTGGCATCGACATCGGCCACGTCGATCTCGTCTGCCATCTCGGCACGCCATCGTCGATCGCCGTCCTCCTCCAGCGCGTCGGCCGGGCCGGGCACACGGTGGGCGGCGTCTCCCGCGGCATCCTCTTCCCGTTCACGCGAGACGAGATGCTGCAGTGCGCCGCGGCGGTGCGCGCCGCCCGGGCGGGGGAGCTCGACACGGTCGTGCTGCCCGAGAAACCGCTCGACGTCCTCGCGCAGCAGATGGTGGCGGTGGCCGCCGCCGAGGAGATTGCCGAGGACGAGTTGTACGCGCTCGTCCGGCGCGCGCACGCCTATCGCGATCTCGGCCGGCCGGAGTTCGACCAGCTCGTCGACATGCTGGCCGAAGGCGTCGCGCGGCGGTGGGGCCGCGGGGCCGCGTATCTTCACCGCGACCGCACCCGCGGGACGGTGCGGGGCCGCCGGGGCGCGCGCCTCGCCGCGATCACCTCGGGCGGCGCCATTCCGGACACGGCCGATTACGACGTGATCCACGATCCCGAAGGCGTGCTCGTCGGCCGGGTCAACGAAGACTTCGCGGTCGAGAGCATGGCGGGCGACGTCTTCCTGCTCGGCAACACGTCGTGGCGCATCCGCCGCGTGGAGGCCGGGCGCGTCCGGGTGGAAGACGCCCACGGCGCGCCCCCGTCGGTGCCGTTCTGGCTCGGCGAATCGCCCGGCCGCAGCCGCGAGTTGTCGGCCGCGGTGTCGGCGCTGCGCGCGGCGATCGAGGCGCGGCTCGGCGATCCGGCCGCGGCGCAGGAGTGGCTCAGCCGCGAGACCGCCCTCGACGCCGACGGCGCGGCCCAGGCCGTCCAGTACCTCACCGAGACGCGCGCCGCCCTCGGCGGCGTGCCGGCGCAGGACTGGATCGTCGCCGAACGCTTCTTTGACGAAGCCGGCGGCATGCAGCTCGTTCTGCACACGCCGTTCGGCGCGCGGATCAACCGCGCGTGGGGCTTCGCATTGCGCAAGCGCTTCTGCCTGACGTTCGATTTCGAATTGCAGGCGGCGGCCACGGACGACGGCATCGTGCTGTCGCTCGGCCCGCAACACAGTTTTCCGCTGGAGACGGTGTTTCATTTCGTCCGGCCGGCGATGCTGCGCGACGACATCATTCAGGCGGTGCTCCCCTCGCCGCTGTTCACCACCCGGTGGCGGTGGAACGCGGCCCGCTCACTCGCCGTCCCGCGGTACCAGGGCGGCCGGCGCGTGCCGATGCCGATCCAGCGCATGCGCGCCGAGGATCTGCTCGCCGCGGTCTTTCCCGATCAGGTCGCGTGTCAGGACAACCATGCCGGGCCGATCACCCCGCCCGACCACCCGCTCGTCAACGAGACGATCGGCAACTGCCTCAACGAGGCCATGGACATGGCCGGGCTCGCGGCGGTGCTCGGGGAGATGGAGCGCGGCGCGATCCGTACCGCCGCCGTGGAGACCCCGGCGCCTTCACCGATCTCGCACGAGATCCTGAACGCCAACCCGTACGCCTTTCTCGACGACGCGCCGCTCGAGGAGCGCCGCGCCCGCGCGGTCGCGCTGCGGCACGTCGGCCCCGGCGCCTCGGACGGACCGGGCGTACTTGACGCGGCCGCGATCGCCGACGTTGCCGCTCAGGCCTGGCCCGACATCCGCGGCGCCGACGATCTGCACGACCACCTGCTCACCGTGCGCCTCCTGCCGCTCGAGGATGCGGCGCCGTGGGACGCGCAGGCGCGCACGCTCGCGGCGGATCGGCGCGCCACCGTGGCCGTATGGCACGACGCTTTCGGGCGCGAGCGCCGGGCCTATGTCGCGGCCGATCGGGCGCCCGACGTGGCTCGGGCCCTCGGCGAGGTGCGCTTCGAGCCCGAGCCGCCGCCGCTCGGCGTGACGCCGGACGATCTCGAACCGTCCGAAGCCGCGCGGCTGATCGTTCACGGCTGGGTGCAGTGCGTCGGACCGTTCACGTCCGCGGCGCTCGCCGCGCGCCTCGGCCTCTCGCACGGATCCGTGGAGACCGCGCTGGCCGCGCTCGAGGGGAGCGGCGTAATCTTGCGTGGGCGGTTCACCCCCGGGACGGCGGACGAGGAGTGGTGCGACCGGCGCCTCCTCGCGCGGATTCACCGGCTCACCCTCGGGCGGCTCCGGCGTGAGATCGACGCGGTCTCCCCGGCGACGTTCATGCGCTTCCTCCTGCGCTGGCAGCATCTTCAGCCCGGGACCCAACTGCACGGACGGGACGGTGTCGCGGAGGTCGTGGGAATTCTCCAGGGCCTCGAAGTGCCGGCCCCGGCCTGGGACGAGCACGTCCTCCCCGGCCGGGTGCGCCTGTACGATCCGGAGGATCTCAACGCGCTCTGCCTCAACGGTCTCGTCACCTGGGGACGTCTGAGCGCCGGCCCGACCGCGGGCCCGAGCGGCGAGGGCGCGCCGAACGGGACCCCGGCCAAGCGCGGGACGTCGCTGTCGCGGTCGGCGCCGATCGCGCTTCTGCTGCGCGAAGACCTCGGCGCGTTCGTCGAGCCGGACGGAGGCGGGCACGGCGATGCGGCCCTGCGCGGCGCGGCGGCCGACGTGTTCCGATATCTCGCGGAGCGGGGCGCTTCGTTTTTGACCGACGTCGCGCGCGGGATCGGCCGCATGCCCGCCGACACCGAGACGGCGCTCTGGGAGTTGGTCGCGAAGGGCCTCGTCAGCGGCGACGGGTTCGCGGGATTGCGCCGGCTCATCGACCGGAGCGATCCGAATCGCCGCCGCCGGTACCTTCAAATCAACATCGGGCACGTGGGGCGTCCTGCGCGGCGCGCGCTGCCGGCCGGCCGGTGGGCCGTCTGGCGGCCGGGCGACATCGCGCTGAAGCCGGACGAGCGCGACGCGGTCGTGGCCCGTCAGCTCCTCCGCCGGTACGGCGTCGTGTTCAGAGATCTCCTCGCCCGCGAGCGGGCGCTGCCGCCGTGGCGGCGGCTGCTTGACGTCTACCGGCGCTGGGAAGCGCAGGGCCAGGTGCGCGGGGGGCGCTTTGTCGCCGGCGTCGCGGGAGAGCAATACGCGCTGCCGGGCGCGGTCGAGACGCTGCGGGCCGTGCGTCGCGAGCCCGACGAGACGGCCGACGTGGTGATCTCGGCGGCGGATCCGCTCAACTTGGCCGGCATCCTCCTGCCGGGCGAGCGCATCTCTCCCCTGTCCGGCCTCGCGATTGTCCTTCGCAACGGCGTGATCGCGGACACCGGGCCGTACGGCGCGCTCCTGGCGAGCCGGCGGGCCGCAGCGGAGATGGCGGCCCGGACCGCGGCGCCCGCGTCGTGAGCGGCCGGAACCCGTCGGACCTGACGATCCTCATGATGATCGACGCCTACGTGCCGGCGGCGGCGCGGGAACGGTTCCGCGCCGCCGCGGAGGCCGCGGCGCCGGGCGCGCGCATTCTCATGCCGGCAACCCGCGACGAGGCGGTCGCCCTGGCCCCGGAGGCCGACATCGCCACAGGGTGGTCCCTGCCGGCCGGGGTACTCGAGCACGGGCGGCGGCTCCAGTGGGTGCACGCGTTCACGGCCGGTGTGGACGGATTCGTGGCCCTTCCGGGCATTCGCGATCGCCGCGTCGTGCTCACGCGGACGGTCGGCGCGCACGTGGCGCTGCCGGACCACGTCATGGCGCTCGTCCTCGCGTTTGCGCGGCGGCTACACCTCGACATACGCAACCAGGCCAACCGGGTGTGGGACCGTCCGGCCGGGATCGGCCGGGACGTGGCGGGCACGGTGCTCGGCATCCTCGGGCTGGGACAGATCGGGAAACCGCTGGCCGCGCGCGCGGCGGCGTTCGGGATGCGCGTGATCGGCACCAAGCGGACGCCGGGGCCGGTGCCGCATCTCGATCTCGTCCTGCCGCCCGAGCGCACCGACGAGCTGCTCCGGGAAGCCGACTACGTCGTGACGCTCTTGCCGCTCACGCCGGAAACGAAAGGCCGCATGGGCGAGCGCGAGTTCCGCTTGATGAAGCCGGGCGCCTTCTTTATCAACGTGTCGCGCGGGCCGATCGTCCAGGAGGCGGCGTTGATCCGGGCGCTGCGCGAAGGCTGGATCGCCGGCGCCGGGTTGGACGTGTTCGACACCGAGCCGCTCCCCGGCGACCACCCGTTGTACGAGTTCCCGCAGGTGATCATCACGCCGCACGTCTCCGGGATCACGCCGAAGTTCTTCGAGCGCATCGCGGCGATCATGGCAGAGAATATTCAGCGCTACGTGAAGGGCGAACCGCTCGCGAACGTTATCGACGTTGCACGCGGTTACTGAGGTCGCGCAAGAATCCCGTCATCCAACGACGGTCGGCGCCTCAGCCTCGGGATGTATCGGACTCGTCGCGCTGCCGGCGTCTAGTCCTCCCGCGACCGGAACGTCACGACGGCCGCTGTGAGCATCACGGCGAGAAACAGCACGATGATGGCGAGGTTCAGCCGGTACGGGTGCGCGACGAGCGCCTGCGCCAGCGGTGAGCCGGCGTAGACCATGCCGCGGAGCGCGTCGACGGCGTACGTCAGCGGGTCGATCCGCGTCAGCACCGCCATCCACAGCGGGAGGCCGCGCAGCGGAAAAAACGCGCCTGAGAGCAGCCACAGCGGCAGCACGAGAAAGTTCATCACCACCTGAAAGCCTTCCATCGTCTGCATGCGGGAGGCGATGACGAGTCCGAAGCTTGTCAGGGACGCGGCGACCAGCAGCATCACCAGCGCGATGCCGGCGATCTGGACGAGGCTGAGGTGCACGCCGACGAGCGGCGCCAGGATCAGCAGCATCACGCCCTGGAGCGTCGCTACGGTCGCGCCGCCGGCGACCTTGCCGGCCACGATGCTGCCCCGTGCCACCGGCGCGACGAGGATTTCCTTCAGAAACCCGAACTCGCGGTCCCAGATGATCGAGATCGCGGAAAATATCGCCGTGAAGAGCACCGTCATTCCGAGGACGCCCGGGTACATGAACTCGAGGTAGCTGAAGCCGCGCGGCACCGCCGCCGACCGGAACGTCGCCCCGAATCCCGTCCCCATGATCGCGAGGTAGATCAGCGGCTGTCCGAGCGCCCCGAGGATGCGGGCGCGCTCGGACACAAACCGGATCAGCTCGCGCAGCCAGATCGCGTACGCGGCGCGGAGTTCGTGACGCCAGCCGGTCGACGGCACGGCCGCGCCGGGCCGCGGCGGCATGGTGGCCCGCCCCGGCTCGGTGGGCGGCACCGGGCGTGCGGCGCTCGCCATCAGCGGCGCCCCCAGGCCCGCGCCATCGTCCGCAATTGGTCCGTCGCGGAGGCCGACTCGTCCCGGATCGCGTGGCCGGTCAGCTTGAGAAAGACGTCGTCCAGGGTGGGCTGCTTGACCGCAACCGCGGTCACGAGCGACGGAAACGCCGCGGCCACCCGCGGCACGAACTCCGCCCCCCGCTCCAGCTCCACGACCACGCGGCCGTCCGCGGCGCGCGCGCCGGCGCCGAAGCGCGCCTCGATCTCGCGGGCCAGCGCCGCGGCGTCCGGCGAGGTGATCGTGATCACGTCGCCTCCGACCTGCCGGCGCAGCGCGTCGGGCGTGTCAAGCGCGACGATGCGGCCGCCGTCGATGATCGCGATCCGATCGCAGTGCTCCGACTCCTCGATGTAGTGCGTCGTCATGAAAACCGTCACGCCTTCGCGCCGGCGGAGGTCGACGACGTACTCCCAGATGTGGTTGCGCGTCTGCAGGTCGAGCCCCAGCGTCGGCTCGTCGAGGAACAGCACCCTGGGCTTGTGCAGGAGGCCCCGGGCGATCTCCAGGCGCCGCTTCATCCCGCCGGAGTACGTCGCGACGAGCGCCCGCCGCCGCTCGCCGAGCTCCACCATCTCGAGCACGGCCTGAAGGCGCGGCTCGACCTCCGCGGCCGGCACGCCGTAGAGCATCGCGTGAAATCGCAGATTCTGCTCGGCGGTGAGGCGGTTGTCGAGGCTCGGGTCCTGGAAGACGATGCCCATCGACCGCCGTACGTCGCCGGGGCGCGTGACCACATCGTAGCCGGCGAGCGAGGCGCGGCCCGACGTCGGCCGCAACAGCGTCGCCAGCACCTTGATCGTCGTGGTCTTTCCGGCGCCGTTCGGACCGAGGAAGCCGAAAATCTCGCCCGCGGCGACGGAAAAGGTCACGCCGCGCACGGCTTCGATCGGTCCGAAGCGCTTGATGAGGTCCTGTACGTCGATGATCGGCGTCTCCATCTCTTACATCTTCCCCCGCGGTCCGCGCGATGCGATGGGCTGTAGGGTGCCGCCGCGGTATGGATCGTCGATGGAGGCCGGATGGAGATGATGTGAAGACCGCCCGGCGGCGACGGAAAACGGCGGCGAGACCTGGATCCCGCCGCCGTATCCGACGCGTGTGCGCGTTCGTTATGCCTGAATCGACGGCTGCGACGGAGGCCGGCGCACCGCGACCGGCGGTGTCGTCAGCACCGGCAGCACCACGCCTTCGCCCAGCGCCTCCTCCAGCACCTGATCCATGTGCTCGACGAGCGCGAACCGCAGCTTCTTGCGCACGTTGTTCGGGATCTCGTGGAGATCCTTCTCGTTTTCCTTCGGCATCACGACGACCTTGATCCCGGCGCGATGCGCCGCGATCACCTTCTCCTTGAGGCCGCCGATCGGCAGCACCTTGCCGCGGAGCGTGATCTCGCCCGTCATCGCGACGTCCTTGCGCACCGGCCGGCCGGTCACGGCCGACGCCAGCGCAACCGCCATGGTGATCCCCGCGGACGGCCCGTCCTTGGGGACCGCGCCCGCCGGCACGTGGATGTGCAGGTCGTGCCGGGAGGCAAACGCCTCGTCGACCCCGAGCCGCCGGGCCCGGGCGCGGATGTAGCTCATCGCAGCCTGCGCGGACTCCTTCATCACGTCGCCGAGCTGCCCGGTGAGCGTGAGCTTCCCGTCGCCGTGCAGGAGCGACGCTTCGACCGTGATGATGTCGCCGCCCTGCTCCGTGTAGACCAGTCCCGTCGCCGCGCCGACCTCGTCCTCCAGTCCCGCGCTGCCGTACCGGAACTTCGGCGGCCCGAGGAACTTGTGGACGTTCTGCACGGTGACTTTCTCCGCGGTCGTTTCCTCCTCGGCGACTTCGCGGGCGATCTTGCGGCAGATCGTGCCGACCTCCCGCTCGAGATTGCGCACCCCCGCTTCGCGGGTGTACTCCCGGATGACATGGCGCAGCGCGTCGTCGGTGAACGACGCCTGCTCCGGCGTCAGCCCGTTCTCCTTGAGCTGCTTCGGCAGCAGGAACTGGGTCGCGATGTGGTGCTTCTCCTCCTCGATGTAGCCGGAGAAGCGGATCACCTCGAGCCGGTCGCGGAGGGCGGGCGGCACGGTGTCCAGGATGTTGGCCGTCGTGATGAACATGACCTCACGCAGATCGAACGGCAGCTCCAGGTAGTGGTCGCTGAACGCGTTGTTCTGCTCCGGATCGAGCGCCTCGAGCAGCGCCGCCGACGGATCGCCGCGGAAGTCCATGCCGAGCTTGTCGATCTCGTCGAGCATGAAGACCGGGTTGCGGCTGCCGGCCGTGCGCATGCCCTGGACGATGCGGCCGGGCAGCGCGCCGACGTACGTCCGGCGGTGTCCGCGGATCTCCGCCTCGTCGCGCACGCCGCCGAGCGACACCCGCACGAACTTCCGGCCGAGCGCCCGCGCGATCGACTTGCCGAGGCTGGTCTTGCCGGTGCCGGGCGGCCCGACGAAGCACAGGATCGGCGCCTTCGACTCGGGCGCGAGCTTCCGCACCGCGAGGTACTCGACGACGCGGTCCTTGGCCTTGTCGAGGCCGTAGTGGTCCTCGTCCAGGATGCTGCGGGCCGCCTTCGTGTCGAGCCGGTCCTCGGTGCGCGTGTTCCAGGGCAGCGCGAGCATCCAGTCGAGGTAGGTACGGACCACGACCGCCTCCGCCACCATCGGCGGCATCTTCTCCAGCCGGCCGAGCTCCTCGAGCGCCTTCTCCTTGACCTTCTCCGGCAGCTTGGCGTCCTCGATCTTCTTGCGGTACTCGTCGACCTCGGCCGTACGCTCGTCCTTCTCGCCGAGCTCCTGCTGGATCGCCTTCATCTGCTCCTTGAGGAAGTACTCGCGCTGGCTCTTCTCCATCTGCTTGCGCACGCGGTTCTGGATCTTGCGCTCCAGCTCGAGGATGTTGATCTCCTTGGTGAGCGAGCCGCTCAGGATCTCGAGCCGCTCGCGCGGCGGGGCCTCGAGCAGGCGCTGCCGCGTGTCCACGCGGGTTTGCAGATGCTGCGCCACCAGGTCGGCCAGCCGGCCGGGCTCCTCGGTGGACATCACGAGCATGAACGCCTCGGGCGGAACGGACCGCGACAGGCGGGCGTAGCGCTCGAACTGCGAACTCACGCCGCGCATGAGGGCCTCGATCTCGAGCGGCTTCTCCGTCGAGTCGGGCCGCGTCTCCGCGCGGACGTTGAAGAACGGCGCGGTGTGTACGAACTCGGTGATCGCCCCGCGCACGAGCCCCTCGACGACGACCTGCACCGTGCCGTCGGGCTGCTTGCCGACTTGGAGGATCCGGCAGAACGTGCCGATCGTGTACAGGCCGTCCGGTTCCGGCTGTTCCTCGTCGTCTTTCTTCTGTGCGACGAGCAGGATCATGCGCTCGGCGGTCAGGGCCGCCTCGAGCGCAGCCAGCGACTTCGGCCGACCGACGCCGAGGGGCACCACCATGCCCGGAAGCACGACCGTCCCCTTGAGCGGCAGCAGCGGCAGCACGCTCGGGTACGTGACCGGCTCCTGTGTTTTGGATGCCTCCGGCGCGGCTTGGATTTTTTCGGGTTTCAGCTCCGATTTCTGCTCCGGCTTATGCTCGGACATGAATGCCTCCCTGGGTTCGGCGATGTCGGGTTCCCATTACCATCCCATGTGCCCTACTATCTACATACGTATACGCGCGCCGCCCGCGCGGCGATTCCCGCCGGCCGGCGTGGCGGCCGGCAGCCATGTCATCCTAACCGGCCTTCATACCCCGAAAAACGGAGACGGAGCCGTGAGGCCCCGTCCCGGTCGAGTCCGTATCGACTTCTGCCCGGCCGACTTGGCGGCCGGCCACCGTGTAATCCCGGCGCCGATCGGCGTCTCAGGCAGGTTTCTCCTTGGCCAGTTTCTTGAGATCCGCCGCGGTCAGGAGGATCGGTTCGGAGCGCTTGTCCACCGTCTCCCGCGTGATGACGCAGCGCTTGACGTCGCCGCGTTCGGGGATATCGTACATGATGTCGAGCATGATCTCCTCGATGATCGTCCGGAGGCCGCGGGCGCCGGTGTTGCGCGTCATCGCCTGACGCGCGATCGCGCGCAGCGCGTCGTCCGCGACCACCAGCTCGACCCCGTCCATCTCGAGGATCTTCTGATACTGCCGGACGAGCGCGTTGCGGGGCTCGACGAGGATCGTCACGAGGTCCGGCTCGGTCAGCGGCTCGAGCGGCGTGACCACCGGCAGCCGGCCGATGAACTCCGGGATCAGCCCGTACCGCAGCAGGTCTTGGGGCATCACCTGCGCGAGCAGCGCCCCCACCCGGTGCTCGCGCTTCGGCCGGATCTCCGCCCCGAAACCGATGCTGGCGACCCGAGTGCGCGACTCGATGATCCGGTCGAGGCCGTCGAAGGCCCCGCCGCAGATGAACAGGATGTTCGTGGTGTCGATCTGGATGAACTCCTGGTGCGGATGCTTGCGGCCGCCCTGGGGCGGGACGTTGGCCGTCGTGCCCTCCAGGATCTTGAGGAGCGCCTGCTGCACGCCCTCGCCGGAGACGTCCCGCGTGATCGACGGGTTCTCCGACTTCCGCGCGATCTTGTCGACCTCGTCGATGTAGACGATGCCGCGCTCGGCCCGCTTGACGTCGTAGTCGGCGGCCTGGATCAGGCGCAGCAGGATATTCTCGACGTCCTCGCCGACGTAGCCGGCCTCGGTCAGCGACGTGGCGTCGGCGATCGCGAACGGCACGTCGAGGATCCGGGCCAGCGTCTGCGCGAGCAGGGTCTTGCCGCAGCCCGTCGGCCCGATTAATAGAATATTGCTCTTCTGGAGCTCGACCTCGCCGCTGCGCTTCGTGTGCGAGGCGATCCGCTTGTAGTGGTTGTAGACGGCGACGGAGAGCGCCTTTTTCGCGCGATCCTGGCCGATCACGTACTGGCAGAGGGTCTGATAGATCTCGTGCGGCTTCGGAATCGCCCGCGGCTTCTGCGCCGGCTGCGGCCCCGCGAGCTTCTCCTCGATGATCTCGTTGCAGAGCTCGATGCACTCGTCGCAGATGTACACGCCCGGGCCGGCCACGAGCGTGCCGACCTGCTCCTGGGTCTTGCCGCAAAACGAGCACTTCGTGCGGTCCCGCTCGTCCCCCGCCTTGAACATGGCGCGTCTCCCCCTAGAGCCCGCTACCGCACCGGCTGTCCGAGCTGCCCCGGCGGACTCGGCTGCCGGGGTTGAATCACGTCGTCCACCAGACCGTACTCCTTCGCTTCCATCGCGCTCATCCAGAAGTTCCGGTCCGTGTCCTTTTCGATCCGCTCCCGCGGCTGGCCCGTGTGCTTCGCCAGGATTTCATCCAAGATTTGGCGGATCGCGATAAACTCCTTGGTCTGGATGTTAATATCCGCCACCGATCCCTGCGCCCCGCCCCACGGCTGGTGGATCATCATCCGCGAATAGGGAAGCGCGAACCGCCGGCCCTTGGTTCCCCCGGCGAGGATGATCGCGCCCGCGCTGGCCGCCAGTCCCACGCAGATCGTCGAGACCGGGCAGTGCAGGTACTGCATCGTGTCGTAGATCGCGAGCCCGGCCGTCGCGGAACCGCCGGGGCTGTTCACGTACAGCTGGATCTCCTTCTCCGGATCTTCGTAGTCGAGATACAGCAGCTGGGCGATGATGAGATTGGCCATCTCATCCTCGATCCCGCCGCCGATGAAGATGAGGCGCTCCTTGAGCAGCCGCGAGTAGATATCGTAGGCCCGCTCGCCGCGCGCCGTTTGCTCGACAACCATGGGCACGTACACGGGTTCAATTATCCTCCGTTCGGGGGGCCCTGTCGAATGCAGGACCTCCAGCCGCAAAGCGGCCTCCTGCGCGGGCAATCACGGGGAACTCGGAGGGGCCGGCTCAGGGGCCGCACCCGCCGCCGCGGGTGTCCCGGCGCCTGAAACCGCGTCGACCAGAAATGCCATCGCTCTGCGCCGCAGCAGGGTCTCCCGCAGGCCCTCCTGCCGGCCGCCCTCGGCCAGCCAGGCCTGCACCTTCGCGACGTCCTGTTTCAACTCCGCAGCGAGGTTCTCGACCTCGGCGCGCATCTCCTCCTCGGAAACGCTCAGCGCCTCGCGTTCCGCGACCGTTTCGAGGAGCAGCCGGCTGCGCACGCGCCGCAGCGCCCCCTCGCGCATGTCCGCGCGCAGGGCCGCTTCGTCCTTGCCGACGGCGCGCGCGTAGGAGTCCAGGGTGAGCCCCCGGCTGCGCAGCGTATCCGCGAGGTCGTGGAGCATGTGCTCCACTTCGTGCGCGACGAGGCTCTCCGGCACGTCAAAGGTGGACTGGGCGAGCACCGCGTCGAGGACCCGCTCGCGGTGCGCGCGGTTTTCCTCCGCCGTCCGCTCCGCCGTCAGGCGCTCTCGGAGGCCGTCGCGCAGTTCGGCCAGGGTCTGGCGGTCGGAGACCGTGCGGGCGAACGCGTCGTCGAGCGCCGGCAGCTCCTTGCGGCGCACGTCGCCGATCTTCACCACGGCCTGCCCGGAGCCGGGAAGCGCCGTGGTGCGTTCCTCTCCGGCCGAGGCGCCCTCGAGCGCCGCCTCGACCGGTTCGGGCAAGAGGCCGCCCCCGACCTCGACCAGGAGCTCCTTACCCGCCTGCAGCCGCTCGTGCCCCTCCGGGGCGGTGACGACGGTCAGCAGTATAAAATCCCCGCGGCGCGCCGGCTCGGAAACGCTCGAAAGCCGCCCGTGGCGCGCGCGGATGTCCTCGATCGCGCGGTCGACGTCCGCGTCGGTGACCGGGGTTTGTTCGGCGGCGACCCGGATCTGCCGGTAGTCCGGCAGCGTGATCGCAGGGTAGACGTCGACGATGGCGGTGAGGTGCAGCCCCTTGCCGTCGGCGGCGTCCTTGACCTCGATCGACGGCCGCGTAATCGGCGACACGCCGGTCTGCGCGACCGCCTCCGAATACTGCTCGGGCACGAGCTGGCGCAGCGCCTCCTCGCGGAGGGTCTCCGCGCCGACGTGCTTCTCGAGAATCGGCCGGGGCGCCTTGCCGCGCCGGAAGCCCGGCACCTGCACGCGGCGGACCAGCTGTGTGTAGGCCCGGTCCATCGCGCGGGCGAGGGCGTCCTCCGCCACGTCGATCTCGAGCACGACGCGGCTCGCGGGTTCGGTCCGCATTTCCACTTTCATCTCACGAGACGCTCCTTGATCCGTGGGTCCGGACGCAGTGTACTGAGCGTCCCGCCGACGGTCAAGGATCACCGCGGTTAGAAGACGACGACGCTGCGCGCCACCTCTCCCCGCTCCAACGCTTCGTAGGCCGTGTTGATTTCCTCGAACGGATACGTGCGCGTGAGCAGCTCATCGAGCTTGAGGCGGCCGCCGCGATAGAGGTCGATCAGTTTCGGAATGTCGACCCGGGGACGGCTCGACCCGTACACGGAGCCCGTGAGCACCCGTTCCTCGAACACGAGCGACATCACGGGGACCGAGACTTCAGTCGTCATCGGCGTCACGCCGATGATGACGGCCGTGCCGCGCTTCGCCAGCACGTCGTAGGCCTGCCGCATCACCCGCGGCACCCCGATCGCCTCGAACGCGTAGTCCACGCCCCGGCCCCCGGTGAGCGACCGGATGCGGACCACCGGATCTTCGGCCGACGCGTCGACCGTGTGGGTCGCGCCGAACTGCCGCGCGTACTCGAGTTTCCGCGCCAACACGTCCACGGCGACGATCGTCGCGGCGCCGGCCAGCGCGGCCCCCTGGATCGCGTTGAGCCCGATGCCGCCCGCGCCGAACACGGCGACGCTCGTCCCCGGCCGGACCTGCGCGGCGTTGACCACGGCGCCGACGCCGGTGATCACGGCGCAGCCGAACAATGCCGCGCGGTCGAGGGGCAGATCGTTCGGGATCTTGAGCAGCGCCTTCTCCGGCATTACCGCGTACTGCGAGAAGCTCGAGACGCCCGCGAAATGCTTGAGCTCGGTGTCGCCGAGCGCGAGGCGCGTGGTGCCGTCCGGGAGATAGCCCGTCATGCGGACCGCGGTCCCCGACGGACACAGCGCCGGGCGGCCCGCCGTGCAGTACTCGCATTCGCCGCAGCTGAGCCGCCACAGCGGGATCACGTGGTCGCCCGGCCGGAGCGACGCGACGCCGGGGCCGGTCTCTTCGACGACGCCCGCCCCTTCGTGCCCCAGGACCGCGGGCAGCGGCGCGAAGAGATGCCCCGTCATGACGTGCAGGTCGCTGTGGCAGACGCCGGCGGCGGCCATGCGGATCAGGACTTCCCCCGCCTTCGGCGGCCGGACCTCAATGTCGTGGATCTCGAGCTTCCGGCCCGCTTCAAACAGCACCGCGGCTTTGGACTTCATCGGCCGAGCCTCCCTGGACGCGCGCGGATGAGGATCGCAGCCCGCCGCGTGGGGGGTTCACCCGGACCACCGGAACCGCCTGCAGGAGGCCGCGCGGCAACGCGCGCGGCCGGAGGTCCTGCGCAGACGGGGCAGGAGGCCGCGCGACGTTTCTGAAGACCGCACGAGGTGCACGCGCCGAGAGCGCCGGCACCCGGAAGGGAGCCGATGACGGGCACATCGCGGCGACGGAGGTCATCCCGCCGGCACGTCGGCGCGTCGCCGATCGGGCTGGGGTACACCAAGCCCAACCATTATCTGGAGATGGCCAGGGCGCTGCGGGAGAACCGCGATCAGCTCTCCTATGCCTAGCTGCGGGGAGCCCGACTACAACGCGGTCTGCGAGGTCATCCCGCAGGGGCCGGCCGCGGGGCAAACCCGGCCGGGCGAGGAAGGCCGCGGCGTGCGGCGCGCGCCTTGACCCCGGAGCGCGTGTCCGCGGTAACGGCGCGCATCGACGCGCTTCGCGACGCGCTGATCGAAGATCTCGCCGCGCTGGTGCGGATCCCCACCGTCGTCGGGCACGAAGGACCCGGCCAGGCGTGGATCGCCGAGCGCTACCGGGCGCTCGGGCTCGAGACCCGGCTCCTCCCGGTCGATTTCGACGCCGTGAGGCGCCACCGCGCCTACTGCGGCTGGAAGGCCGAGGCGGCCGCCTACAAAGGCCGCCCCAACGTGATCGGCGTGCTGCCGGGCGACCCGAGCGCCAAAAGCCTCATCCTGAACGGCCACATGGACGTCGTCTCCGCGGAGCCGGAGTCGCGGTGGACGTACGGTCCGTGGAATCCGACGGTCGTGGACGGCCGCATGTACGGCCGCGGCGCGAACGACATGAAGGCCGGCCTCGTCGCCAACTACGTCGCGCTCCGTGCGATCCTCGACGCCGGCCTGCGCCCGCGCGGCACCGTGCAGCTGCATTCGACGATCGAGGAAGAGGCCGGCGGGGGCGGCGGCGCGCTGGCCGTGCTCCTCGCCGGCCACACCGCGGACGGCTTCATCGCGACCGAGCCGTGCGCGCACCGCATCCGCATCGGCAACGGCGGCATCATGTACTTCCGCGTGCGGGTCGAGGGCAAGACCGCGCACGCCGGGAACGCCCACCTCGGCGTCAACGCCGCCGTCAAGACGGCGCCGATCCTGCTCGCGCTGGGCCGGCTCGACGAGGCCCGCGCCCGGCGGCACGAAGGCTCGCCGTTCGCGGACGGGTCGCGCGGCCGCGCGTGTCATCTCAGCGTCGGCTCCGTGCGCGCGGGCGACTGGCCGTCAACGGTCGCGGGCTCGGCGGAGATCGAGGCGCGCGTCGGCTACCTGCCCGGCGAGACGCGCGAGGACGTGCGGGCCGAAGTTGAACGGGCGTGCCGGGACGCCGTGGCCGGCGATCCCTGGATGCGCGAGCATCCGCCGGCGATCGAGTGGTTCGGCTGGGACGCCGAGCCCTGGCAGGAAGACGAGCGTCATCCATTTATTACGACGCTGCGGGAAGCCGGCCGCGACGTGCTCGAACATCCGATCGAGACGTTCAGCCGCACCTCCGGCGTCGACTCGCGCTTCGCGCACTACTTCGGGTTCCCCGGCGTCTGCTGGGGCCACCGCGGCGACAACAACCACGGCGTCGACGAGTGGACCGACCTCGACAGCGTCATGCAGTCGACGAAAGTCATCGCGCTGATGATCATGAGGTGGTGCGGGGCTGTGCCGGGGACTTAAGCGAAAAGGAGGACCGGGAAGCCCCGGTCCCCCTTGGCATGGCAGCCGTAGATGGCTCCTACAGGCTACCTAGCCTTGACCAGTTCCCCTGCCAGCTTGTGGCCGATCACTTCGCCCGTCGTCACCGACGCGGCAGTCGGCAGCGTGCCCGGATTTTTCCTGACCCACTCCGCTGCCACCCTGTTCGATTCCTCAGCGCCGGTTTTGTCCTGAAAGAGGCTCGTAGAGAACATCGTGCCGTCTCCAGCGTCCGTGAAGTAGTACCCGACGAACCCAGGGACCGCGCTGATCAACGGCATGAACGTCTCGCGGACATGCCGTCCAATCTCGCGGGGATGGGATACCTTTTCGTAGCGGCGGACACTCGCGTGCATGGCTCCTACCTCCGTCTCTTCATAGGGAGTCGATCTGTCCAGCGGTTCGTGGTGCGGTGGTACCGTTATCGAGTGAAACAAGGACAGGCCGCGGCATCACAGCCGCTGCCGCGCCAAGTAATCGCGGCCACGGATGGTGATCAGGGCTCGTCCCGCTCCCTTGACGTGCCTGTTCCACGCCACCAGCGCGTAGTCCGCGCAATAGAGTAGATGGCGCTCCACCACATCTTTCGCCAAGTCGAGATTCTTCGCCAGCGTCGCACTATCGGTGCCGTGCGGCTCATCGCGGACCAAGGCCAACACGCGGTTCCGGTCATCGTCTATGGCCACGGTGATCCTCCTTGTCTCAGTTGGACAGCACACCATAAGCCGGGGTCGGTCACAATCGCTGTGACCCCGGAGTTGCACGTGCGCCTAAGATTTCTTGCAGGGATCAACGGGAGCCCGAGGCACGGATGATGGGCTCCCCGACTCAGCCTTGCCCCGAGTAGTGAGCCTCCGAGGCGCCAATCCTTGGGGACGGATTGTTCGGGAGCCACACGGAAGAGAGGAGAACACGCTAAGTATGCGCTTACTCGCGCATGAACGCAAGGACGATAATTGGTGCGCCCGGAGGGACTCGAACCCCCGGCCCGCTGCTTCGAAGGCAGCCGCTCTCTCCGACTGAGCTACGGGCGCGCGACGACGGCGTTCCGCCGCCTGGTCCCCGCAAGGGGACGACGATCGATCCAATGTGGTGCGGGCGGAGGGATTTGAACCCCCACGAGCCTCGCGGCCCACCAGGTCCTAAGCCTGGTGCGTCTGCCAGGTTCCGCCACGCCCGCGGTCCGACGCGTTCCGATTTTACGGCCGCTTGTCGGTCGCCGTCAAACACGCTAGAATGACGCGGGGGCCGTTAGCACAACTGGCAGTGCAGGGGACTCTTAATCCCAAGGTTGTAGGTTCGAGTCCTACACGGCCCACCATTTCTCCGATCAGCCGCCCGCGTGCTGCGTTCTCACAGGAACATTTCGTCCACGTAGCACCAGCGCCAGTTCTCACCCGGCTCGAACGATTGGATGATCGGATGCCGGACGGCGTGGAAATGCTTGGTGGCGTGACGGTTCTTCGAGTCGTCGCAGCAACCGACGTGTCCGCACGTGAGGCACAGCCGGAGATGCACCCAGGTGTCGCCCATCTCGAGGCATTCCTTGCACCCTTTGCCCGACGGGGTCACGTTGTGTATTTGATTCTGATGCGTGCAGGTCGCCATACCGCCTCCGGGACGTCAGCCGTCGCTTCTTCGATAACCGCTACGCCGGCCGTCCTATCGAAATTCCAGGTTCTCGCGGTCCCAGTGTCCGAGCGTCGCGGCCACCTCGTATGTACTTTGCAGAAAGTCCAGCACGACGGCCCGCGGGTCTTCCGCGGATCGCACGTCATCGTACATCAGTATGAAATTGGAGAACTCTTTATTGTAGGACGCCGCGGCGGGGCGGATGCGGGCCTCCTTGAAGCCGGGCGGCTCGGGCGCCGCGTACGAATAAAACGCCGCACCGGTCACGCCGCCGCTCCCGGGCCAGAAGCCGCAGCTGCTCACTTCGTGCGAATATCCTTCGCGGGTCATGGAATCGGCGCCCGCAATGGGCGGCGCGCGGCGGCCCGAAAAGCGCGTCACGGCCAGATCGAAGCCGCCCCAGAAGAAATGGACCGGACTCGCCTTGCCGACGAACCGCCCCCGAAACTCCTTGAGGATGGTGTCGGCCCGCAGCAGGATGCGCCAGAATCGATGCGCGTACGCCGCATCGTACGCGGCGTGCCGGGTGTCCTCTTCAAAGCGAATCGGGTTCGGGTACTCCGATGGCTTCGTCCAGATCCTGACATCGATCGCGAGCCCCTGGAGCGCCCGTATCACGTCGTGATAGAAATCGGCAACCGATCGAGGCCGCAGCGCGATCGTCTCGGTCCGTCCGTTGCTCGTCTGAAGCACCAGGACGTGATCGATGAAATCGAAGGTCGCGTCGAAGGTGCCGTCGCCGTATGGGATCGGCGTCGTGGTCAGGCCGCGCGACGTCAGGTAGAAGGGCACCTGCCACCAATGATTGACGTGCGGCGTGAGTTTGAGGCGGATCTTGCCGAGGATCTGCGTCCACATGTGCAGCGTATCGCGCGTCTCCTGCCATGCCTCGAGGGGCAGCGCGGGCCATGCCTCCGTCCCGTCCATCGAGAGTCCTCCTAACCGGCCGAGTCGCACCCTGCCTTCCGTTACGCGGCCTTCTCTCCTGCCCTGTCTCGCGCTCTCCCTCGCTGAAACCGCCTGCGCGGCTACGGACGCCAGCCCAGCAGCACCGCGAGCGCCGGCAGCGACAGCGACACCGTGAGCACCACGACCGCCACGAACGACGGCGCTGCCGCGGCCTCGCCGCGGCGATCGAGGACCTCGAGCGTCATGAGGCGCAGTCCGTCCAGCGCGTGGTACACGACGGCCGCGACCAGCCCGACCTCCATCGGGACGAGGTACGGCATCGCGTAGGCCGCGACCGTCCGGTCGTAGAGCGCCGGCGCGAACGGGAACAACGCGACGTCGAGCACGTGCAGCAAGAGGAAGCCGAGAATCCCGGCGCCGGCGGCGCGGTTGAGCGCGAACGCCCACTGCCCCGAATAGCTCCAGCGGCCGATCGGCTCGCGCCGGGTGATTCGCCAGATCAGGACCGCGACGGCCGCCGCCACGCCGGCGTAGGTCGCCGTGGCGACGGCGACGAGGCCGCCGACCAGCGCGGCCGGGATCCACGTCTGCGAGGACAGCGGTCCGGCGTCGCGGTGGACCGGGGAGCCGGCGAGGACGGCCGCGGTGCCGAGGGCAAGGAAGCCGGCCGCGGCGGCGCCGGCCGCCGCATCCAGGGCCGCCCGCGCGCCCGCGCGCCGGACGACGTCCCGCACCATGCCGTGGACGCCGGCGACGCCGTGCGTGAGCGCGAGCAGAAGCAGCGTCCAATCGAACACGCGCCAGGCGCCGGCCCCGTCCCGCGGGCCCCAGCGCGCGGCGACAAACGCGGAGGTCGTCGCGGACGGCGCCGAGGCGTAGTGCACGACAAATAGATGGATGAACACGAGCGCGACCATGAGCAGGCCGCTCACCCGGAGGTAGTACCACGCGAACGACTGCCGGACCCCGTCTGCGCAAGGCCTCCGGCCGCCTTCGCGCCCTCCTGCCGGCCGCGGCCTATCGATGGACGGCGCCCTTTCGGAGCAACTGAATAGAGAGCAGCGGGTTCACGCCGACGGGACAGGCGGTGACGCAGTTGCCGACGCTGTGGCAGCCGAAGACGCCGCCGTCCGCGGCCACGCGCCGCAGCCGCTCGAGCCCGGCGCTGTCGCGGGTGTCGGCGGCGACCGCATAGGCGCGGTTGAGCGCCGCGGGGCCGAGAAACTCCGGGACGATGCCCACCACCGGACACGCGGAGTAGCACGCGCCGCAGGAAATGCAGTCGATCTGCCGGTTGATGACCCCGCGCACCGGATCGCCCGGGGGCACGACCGCGGGCTCGGGCGCCGCGCCGATGAGCGAGCCTGTCTCGCCGACGTAGAAAGGATCCACCGCCCGGTACTTCTCGAAAAACGGACCGAGATCCACCAGCAGGTCCTTCGTCACCGGAAGCGAGCGCAGCGGCTCGACGCTGACCGGCCCCCTCAGCCTCTCGAGGCGGCGCTGGCAGGCGAGGCCCTCGCGGCCGTTGATCACCATCGCGCAGGATCCGCACATACCGGCCCGGCACGAGTACCGGAACGCCAGCGTCGGGTCGAGGGACTCGAGAATCCAAAACAGCGCGTCGAGCACGCTCATCATGGGGCGCGCCTCGACCGCGTAGGCCTGCCAGCGCGGCCGGCGGTCCACGGCCGGGTCGTAGCGTCTGACGCGAACGATCACGTGCGGGCGGCTCCCGGCCGGCCGGCTCCCTGCTCCCGCGGCGTCTGCACGTCGGCCGGCCTGAGGCGCGGCAGGCGCACGGGCTCCGTCCACGGCTCGCGTCCCGCCGCCTGATGGATGTTGACCAGCCAGTGCGCGTCGTCGCGCTCGGGGAAATCCCGCCGCGCGTGGGAGCCGCGGCTCTCGCGCCGGTACAGGGCCGCCGCGACAGTGAGCCGGGCCGCGGTGAGGAGGTTGCGGACGTCGAGGACCTGCTGCCATGCCAGGTTCGCGCGGACCCCGGCCGGAGCGCCAGCACGCGCCAGCCGGTCCTCGAGGCCGCCGATCGCATCGAGCGCGCGCCGGAGTCCGGGCTCATCGCGCACGAGCCCCGCGTCGAGCCACATCGTCCGCTGGAGCGCGTCGCGGATCGCGAAGGCGCTCTCGCCGGACCCGCGGCCGAGCGGCCCGGTCGCGGCGCGGTGCGCTTCCTCCGCCTCGCGCTCGTCCAGGGGCGCGTCGGCACCGGCGGCGCACAGATCCGCCGCGGTGAGCCCCGCGCGGGTCCCGAAGACGCACGACTCCGCCACTCCGTTGCCGCCGAGGCGGTTGGCGCCGTGCACGCCGCCCGAATCTTCGCCGGCGACGAGCAGCCCCGACATCGCCGTCCGGCACCCGGGGTCGATGCGCACCCCGCCCATGTGGAAATGCGCCGTTGGGGTCACTTCCACCGGCCGCCGCGCGAGATCGTAGCCGACTTCCGCGCAGCGCCGCGCCATCCCGGGAAAGGTCCGGAGGACGAACTCGGCGCCGAGATGGGACGCGTCGAGCAGCACGCCGCCCGCCGGCGTCCCGCGTCCGGCCATGATCTCGAGGTAGCTCGCGCGGGCCACGACGTCGCGCGTCGCGCGCTCCATCCGCTCGGGATCGTAGCGCGCCATGAACCGCTCGCCCTGCGCGTTGAGGAGGTGCGCGCCCGCGCCGCGCAGCCCCTCCTCGAGCACCATGCCCGACAGGCGCGACGCGCCGGCGAGCAGCCCTGTCGGGTGGAACTGCATCATCTCCATGTCGATGAGGTCGCAGCCGGCCCGGTACGCCATCGCGTACCCGTCTCCGGTCTTCTCGAGCGACGGTGCCGAGAACGTGTACATCCTCGGACCGCCCCCGGTCGCGAGCACGACCACCCGCGCCTGCGCCAGGATGAACTCCCCGGTCGCGTGCCGGAGGAGCAGCGCCCCGGAGATTCCGCCTCCCGGACGGTCGTGGATCAGGTCGACCGCGCGGGTCTCGTCGAGGAGAGCAATGTCGCGCGCGAACAGCTGGTCGTGAAGGCGGCTCACGATCTCGATGCCGGTCAGGTCGCCGCGATGCACCGTCCGGTCGAACGACTGGCCGGCGAACGCCTTCTGGTGGATGCGCCCGTCCTCGCGCCGGTCGAAGAAGACGCCGATCTTCGTCTCGAGCCGCCGGACGATCTCCGGCGCCTCGGACACGAGCACCCAGGCCAGCTCCTGGTCGTTCAGGAACTGGCCCCCAAGGATCGTATCGCGGAAGTGCAGCTCGGGCGAGTCCCGTGGATCGAGGGCGGCGTTGAAGCCGCCCTGGACGAGGCGGGTGCAGCCGCTCTTTCCGATCGGGCCTTTGCTGGCGACGACGATGCGGAGGCTGGGAGCGGCATCGTAGGCGTGCAGCGCGGCCATGAGCCCGGCGCCGCCGCTGCCGAGAATCAGAATGTCACACCGCAGCGTCTCCCACGGCGCCGTCACGGAGCGAGTCCCAGCTTCGCGTAGATCTCGGCGAGGCGCGCCTGCGCGGTGCGGGCGACGTCGCGGTACAGGCTCGCGCCTTCCGAGTCCATCGCGACCGTCAGCGGCCCGAACGCCCGCACGCGGAACTCCCACAGGCACTCCGGCATCAGGTCTTCCCAGTAGACGTGCTCGATCGCCTCGACCTGCTCCGTCTCCACCGACGCGGCGCCGCCGACGATCGCGAAATACGCGCCGCCGAACTCGCGGAACGCGGCGCTGCTGTCGTCGCCCAGGCCGCCCTTCCCGATGATCGCGCGGACGCCGTAGTCGTGCAGGAGCCCCCGCGTGAAGCGGTCCATCCGCGTGCTCGTGGTGGTGCCGATCGTCATCGGCTCGTAACCGCTCGGCGCGGCCGCGGACCGGCGGACGTTGGGCGCGACGTGCAGCAGCACGCCGCCTCGGAGGTCGGCGGGCGGCGCCTGCCCGCGGTCGAAGATCCGGATCAGCGTCGCGTCACGGATCCCCCAGATGATCCCGTCGAGCGTCACGCTGTCGCCGGCGCGAAGGCGCCGGACGTCATCTTCAGAGAGCGGCGTCCGCAGCCGGTAGTCCATCGGCGGCTCGCGGGCTCAGTACCCGATATCGACGCGCCCGTCGGCGTAGACGCGGGCGCGCCGGCGTTCGCCGCGCCAGCACTGCATGTTCACGGCGACGGGGTTGAGCGTGATGTGCGTCCAGGCGGTCTCGATGTGCACGTCCAGCACGGTCGTGTCGCCGCCGAGCCCCATCGGGCCGATGCCCGTGCTGTTGAGGGCGTCCCGCAGCTCCACCTCCAGCGCGGCGGTCTTGGGGTCGGGATGCCGCTGCCCGACCGGACGCAGCGTCGCCTTCTTGGCCAGCGTCATGCAGAGGTCCGACGAGCCGCCGATCCCGACACCGACGATGGTCGGCGGGCACGGCCGCCCCCCGGCCGCCACGCAGGTCTCGAGGATGAACTTCTTGACCCCGGCCTCGCCGTCCGCGGGCAGCAGCATCTTGAGGAACGACATGCTCTCCGAGCCGGAGCCCTTCGGCATCATCACGATGTCGATGTGGTCGATCGCGCTCGAGAACTCGATGTGGAAGACGGGGATCCCCTCGCCGCTGCTGGTCTGACGATTCTCGCGCGCGATCGGCGACACGATGCTCGACCGGAGGGGCGTCTCGCGCGTCGCCCGCTCCACGCCTCGCCGCAGCGCGTCCAGCATCGCCGCCCCGTCGACCGCGATGCCCCGGCCGATCGTGATCCAGAAAATGGGGATGCCGGTGTCCTGGCAGACGAGCGTCTGCTTGCGGTCGGACACCTCCATCGCGCGCAGCATCGTGTTCAGCATGCCGCGCGCACCCCGCTGCGTCTCCCGCTCGGCGGCCCGGCGCAGCGCGTCGCGCACGTCGGGAGGAATGTCGATCTGGGCCTCCACGTACAGCCGCCGCCCCAGGTCTTCGAAGAGCGCGTCCGCGTTCACGAGCGTCGCAGTCCCATCCATACGATCACTCCGGCGTTACCCCAATGACGTCGGCCCGCACCTGACTGCGCGGGGTTCTGCTGCCGGAGAGCACGCTCCTCCTGCGGCGGGCACGGGATTCGCAGGCCCCCGCTCGGGCGTTGACATAGTTGACAGACAGATGGGCCGCGGAGAACCGCGTCCTCGCGGACCACGACGACCGGACGGTGCGTACATGCGGCTCGAAGGCATCCACCACATCACCGCGATCACGGCCGACGCGCGGCGAAACTTGGAATTCTACACCGGCGTGCTCGGGCTGCGGCTGGTCAAGAAATCGGTCAACCAGGACGACCCGACGGCGTACCACCTGTTCTACGGCGACGAGGACGGCAGCGCCGGCGCAGACCTCACGTTCTTCGAATACCCCGGCGTCGAACGCGGCCGGACCGGCGCCGGCATGGTGCACCGGATCGTCTGGCGCGTCGCCTCCGGGACGGCCCTGGCGTTCTGGGCCGGACGGCTGCGCCGCGCGGGCCTCGAGGTCGCCCGCGAGGGCGATCATCTGCGGTTCGACGATCCGGAGGGCCTGGGGTTCGAGCTGCGCGCGGTCGAGACGCAGGACGCGCCGCTGGTCGCCCGGCATCCGGAGATCCCCGCGGACGTCGCGCTGCGGGGGTTCGACGGCGTCCGCGCCTACAGCGTGGAGCCGGAGGGGAGCCGTACCTTCCTGGAAGCAAGTCTGGGGTTCGCCGCGGCCGGATCCGGAGGGTTTGACGTGCGGGGAGAGCGCCGCGGATCCTTCTACGCCTACGACCCGGCCCCGCGTCGAGGCAGCGGCGGCGCCGGCACGGTTCACCACGTCGCGTGGGCGTCGCGGTCCGAGGATCACGAAGCGTGGCGCGAGCGGGTATCGCGCGGCGGCGGCCACCCCACCCCGATCATCGACCGTTTCTATTTCCGCTCGATCTACTTCCGGGAGCCGAGCGGCGTGCTCTTCGAGATCGCCACGATCGGTCCCGGGTTTGCGGTCGATGAGCCATTGGAGCGTCTCGGCGAATCGCTGTCGCTCCCGCCGTCACTCGCGCAGCTCCGCGCCGAGCTGGAGCGCGTGCTCACGCCGCTCCCGAACCCGCGGCGTTCCGCCGGCTAATTGCCGCGCTGGAAGTACGCCTGCCCCGCCGCGAGGGATCCCACCACCGGGATGACGGTGGTAAGTTCAAGCACATCGAAGAGCCGGCGGACGTGCGGGCGCAGTCCCGCCACCGCCAGCCGCGCGGGATTGGCCTCACCGGCGCGCTTCAAGATGCCGAGCCCCGAGCCGTCGATGTATGTCACGTCCGCCAGATCGACGATGGCCCGCGCGCACCAGAGAAACGCCGTGGC
Organism: bacterium; assembly: GCA_035308905.1. Classification (NCBI taxonomy): domain Bacteria; species bacterium. The sequence goes on from DATGFS010000030.1 coordinate 180,511, forward strand.
GACAGCGTCGGCGAAACGCGGCGCGGTCGCGATATCGACTTCGCCCTCCACGTGGACCACGGTGGCTTCCGAGAGCGTCTCCAGCCAGCAGTAAAGCGGCGCGCCGCCTGCCGCGCCGGCGATGCGGTGCCGCCTGACCATGCGCAGCGCGCCGCCGCGGACACGTACAAACGTATACAGCGGGAACGCGGGAGGCACGGCGTCATCAGTGTCACGGGGGCCGGACGGCCGCCGGCCCGCCGGTTCGATCGCGCGAAGAAGCCTGGCGTACGATGCCGCACATTCAATGCGCGCTTCCTGATACCGGTACGACAGCCTGGCAAAGCGTTGTTGGTTCCGGAGAACGTCGGCCAACAGCTCCATGGTGGTCATCGCGCCCCCCCCGTGCCGCCGTCCGGATCGGACGGCGGATCACGCAGCCTTCAGCCGCGCGGCCCTTCGGGAACTGCGTCGCTGCGAGGTTGGGTGCGATGGGTTCGATGCGCCGGTTCGCGGGGCGCCTCCGGGCTCCTGCCTGCCGACGCCGAACTTAGGCGCCAAGCACAGCGGGGATCACCTCCCGCCGAAGAACGAGGGCAGCGGCATGTCGCGCATCGTGCGCAGGCCGGGGGGCGCCAGGAGGATCTTGGGGATCGTGTTGACGGCGATCGAGGCCGTCACCACGTCTCCGTGGAATCCGCCCTGCACCCGCGACGCGAGGTTCGGATGGCCGGTGATGGTCACCGCGTCGTACGACTCCGGCGCGCCCAGATACGCTTCCATGTGCAGCGTAATCAGAGGGGAACCGTTCTTCCCGTATCCGATGCCGTCTTGGATCAGACCGCAGACCTGGCCGGGCTGCACGGTAAGATACTCGCTGGCCACCCGGCTCTCGGCCACCTTGGGCGCGATCGTGTCGGTGATCTGGCCGAGCTTCCAGCCCAGCGCGTCGGCGATCATGGCGATGGACTCCGTCAGGCCGACGTGGCGGACGGTGCCGGCGGCGACGCGTTCCTCGAACGCGGCGACGCTGAGACCGGCCCCGATCTTCTGCTGAAACGGCAGCCGCCGGATGCCGGCGTCCTGGATCCGGTCGACGCGGACCGCTTCGACACGCTCGCAGGCGGCGGTCAGCACGATGGGCAGCGTATCCATAACGAAGCCGGGGTTGACGCCGGTGCCGACGACCGCCACCTTGGCTTTCCTGGCGAGCGCGTCAATCCGTTTCGCCAGCGGGCGGTTCGTGCGGTACGGGTAGGCCAATTCTTCCGTCGTCGAGACGATGGGGACGCGAAGCCTGAGCACCGTCTCGATCTGGGGCATCGCGGACCGGAGAGAACTCCGGGTACACAGCACCACGACATCGGGTTTGGACTTCCGGATCGCCGCGGCGGGATCGTCCGTCACCCGCACGCCGACCCTCCGGTCCAAGCCCGCGATGTCTCCGAGGTCCTTGCCCACCTTCGCGGGATCGATGTCGATGCCGGCGACAACCTTGAAGCCCTTGCGGGCCGTGACCTGCCGGAGTATCCCGATGCCGATGGGGCCGAGCCCGTAGTGCGCGACACGAATGGCCATCTCCGACCACCCCCCGTGAATAATCCGTCACGGACGGTGCGCCGTCAAGAAACTCCACGCCGGCTTCAATTACATGGTGGCCGGCAGCGGAACGGACGGCAGGGTGTGCGCCGCCGGCGTCGGTGGGTCGTGCGCGCGCCGCTGTTAGTTGGGTCGATCCAAGCCGTGCGTGCGGCCGTATCCGGCGAGGGCCTTCCGCATCGCGCGGCGCCCGCGGAACAGCCGGCTCATCACGGTGCCGCGGGGGATGCCGAGCGTGTCGGCGATCTCTTGATAACTGAAGCCCTCGAGGTCGGCGAGCACTACGCACGCCCGGAAGACCTCCGGCAGCTTCATCAGCGCATCGCGGACCTCCGCCTCCATCACCGTGTCGGCCACGAGGGTCTCCGGCGTCTCGTGCACGACGAACGCGGGATCCTGTCCCTCCATCTCGTCCACGGTCGGCACGGTGCGCGTCGTCGCGCGGTAGCGGTCGATGTGCGCATTGTGGAGGATCCGGAACAGCCACGCCTTCGGGTTGGTGCCGGCGCGGTAGGTGTGCAGCGACCGCCACGCGCGCAGAAACGTCTCCTGTACGAGGTCCTCGGCGTCCTGAGGCCGGCCCGTCAGCCGCAGCGCGGTGCGGTACAACGCGTCGAGGTGGGCTTTTACCATCTCCTCGAGCAGCGCCGCTTCCGGCGAGACCCGGGTGTCCGGGATCGACGGCGCAGGATTGCCGAGCCGTCCGCGCGGCAGCAGCGTCCGTACCACGTCGTTCTGGTTCGTCTGCGCTTCGCGTACTTGTTCCACGATGTTCACCTGCTCTCGAGAAGTATCAGCGTCGCCTGCGCCGCCCGCACCGGACCCGCGTGACCGTAGGCCTTGCTGAGCAGCACGGCGCCTTCAACCTGGCTCACCAGCGCGGTCGCGATCCGGTCGACGTCGAGGTCGGACCGGAACTCGCCGCTGCGGACGCCGTCGTGAAGGCAGACCACAACGGCCGCCTCCCAGCGCCGGAACAGCCCGCTCAATCGCTCGCGAAACTTTGGATGATCACCGGCGAGCTCGGCGGCGAGATTCCCGAAGGGACACCCCCGCCGGCAGGCGTCGGCTTCGAGCCCGTCGGTGATCGCCGCGAGAAACTGTTCGAGGCGCTGCCGGGCCGGACGCCGCCTATCTTGAAGCGTTCCCTCGATCGCGCTTACACGAAACCGCTCGGCCAGGTGGTCGAGCACCACAAGTCCCAACTCTTCCTTACTGGCGAAATGGTAGTACAGATTGCTGCGGCACACCCCGCTCGCGGCGATGATCTCGTCGAGGGACGTCGGCTGGAAGCCGCGCTCATGAAACAGCCGCGCCGCGGCCTCTAGGATACGCTCCCGATTGCCACAATCTCGTTTCATTGTCCCCGGCGTCCGCGTGCCGCCCACGCCGATCGTGCCTCCCTAGGACCATTCGAACCTAGGACTGATCCGTCCTAGTCAATCTTAAGTGTTCGCCTAAACAATGTCAACGGTCGCTGCCAGGCGCAGAGTTGTGCTATCGTGGGCGATGTCCGATGAGAGCCTGGCGATCCGGCCTTCTGCCTGCGGTAATGACGGCCCTGGCCCTAGTTGCAGGTTGCACCCGACCCCTCACCACCCGTCCCGCCGGCCCGCACCCTGGACCAAGCGGTGCCCGGCCGCCGGCCGCGGCGCCGGCGCCATCCGTCTCCTCGCTGCCCTGGGGGAGCCGGGAGCCGAACAAGTACCTGCCCGCCGACGTCCTCATCGCGGATGCCGCGAACAACCGCATCCTGCTCGTCACGCCGGACAAGCACATCGTCTGGCAGATGCCCGAGACCGGGCAACCCTCCCCGCTTCGGGACGACGATGACGTGTTCTTCGGACCGCACTGGGACGAAATCATCACGAACGAAGAGGACCATCATCTCATCTCGATCATCGACTTCAAGACGCGCAGGATCGTCTGGTCCTACGGACATCCCGGGGTGCCCGGGACCGCACCGGGGTTCCTGAACACCCCGGACGACGCGTTTCTCTACGATCGGGACGGCGGCCTGATCACGGTGGCGGACATCAAGAATCAGCGGATCCTGTTCATCGACCGCGGGACGAAGCGCATCGTCAAACAGTACGGGCACACCGGCGTCATGCGGATCGCCCCGCCGGCTTACTTCTCAGCCCCAAACGGCGACTTTCCCGCCCCGGACGGCGGCATGCTCGTCACGCAGATCAACGGGAACGACGCGATCCTGCTCGACCGCGACGGCCGGGTCGTCTGGACGCTGCGTTTTCCTGGGACCCTCTCGTATCCGTCCGACGCCAACTTCACGCCGGACGGCAACGTGATCTGCGCCTTCTATACAAATCCCGGCGCCGTGGTGTTGATGTCGCCCGCCGGCACGCTCTTGTGGCGGTACCGCGTCCTCTCGGGCGAGGGCCGGCTGAACCATCCGTCGCTCGCCGTGCAGCTGCCCAACCGCATGGTGCTGCTCAACGACGATTTCAACCACCGCGTCATCGTGATCGACCCGCAGACGAACAAGATCGTGTGGCAGTATGGACACACCGGAGTCCCGGGCAGCGCGCCCGGTTATCTCAACGTCCCCGACGGCGTGGACGTCCTGCCCGCGGGGGTTACGCCCGGGGTCCGCGGTTCGATCGGACGCCACCTCTGGAGCTACCCGGGCAACGGCTACTAAGGCACCGGGCGGCGGCCGGCCAGCACCGCGTCCACCGCGCGGCGCCAGACCGCGGGATCGAGCTGCTCGCCGGGGAACTTGCCCTGGATCCGTCCGTCCGCGTCGATGAAGAACGTCTCGGGCACCCCCGTCGTCCCAAACAGCCGGCCCACGCTGCCGTCGGGATCGCGCAGGTTGAGGTACGTCACTTTGTACTGGGCGAGAAACGCGCGCGCGGGGGATTCGAGATCCTGCGTATCCACCCCCACGACGAGCAGGCCGCGGGACCGGTAGTCGCGCGCCACGCCGCTGAGCAGCGGGGCTTCTTCCCGGCACGGCACGCACCACGACGCCCAAAAGTTGAGGACCACCGCGTGGCCCCGCAGATCGCGCAGCGCCACCGCGCGCGGCGCGGCCGCGCCGGCCTGCGGCCGAACCGCGTCCCCCGCCGGCAGGCTCTGCAGCACCAACGCCGGCACGGGCGGCGTCTCTCCGCGGGCGAGGGCCGCCCCGATCGCGAGGGCGCGATCGCGGCGCACGGACGCGGCGGCGAGAAGCGCCACCAAGGCCACGACCGGCAGCAGCAGCGCGGCCCAGCGGCCCAAGCCGCGGCTCACGGCGCCGCCGTCATGGCGGTCCGCGGCGACTGCGCGCTCACGAGCCCCAACGCGTGCAGCGCGTACACGTAGAAGGCGGCATTCCAGACGAACGGCACCTCGGACGAATAGAACCGGCGCATCAGCGGAATCCCGGCCGGCAGGTACACCTCGTTGACCGCTCCGCTGCGCACGTACCACTTGCCGATCCGCTCGAGATCCCGCACCGCGCCCTCGCGATCGCCGAGCCGCGCCTTGTTGACCGCGTTGAGCGAGCCGAGCCACGGCCAGATGAGCGTGCGGTGGTAGTCGGGAATGCCCGCCAGATAGTACATCGGATACACCTGCCACCACGGATAGACGGGATCGCAGGTGCGAAGCGGCGTGCCGGCGTCGAGGCCGCGCGCGGCGATGTAGGCAAGAATGCGCCGCGCCTGTTCGTCGGTCGCCGCGCCGAAGAAGACCGCGGCGACGTTGCCGTCGGACGAAAACGCGCCGCGGCGCGGACCGTGCACCCAATCGACGAAGTAGTCGCCGTTCCAGAAAACCGACTGCAGACGCGACGCCACGGCGTCCGCCGCCTGCGACGCGCGGCCTCCCGCCTCCGGGTCGCCGAGCGCCCGGGCCAGCGCCGCGAACGCGCGCAGCGCCGCATAGTACAGCACGTTGATATTGAAGACCTTGGTGCGCTTCATGATCGAATCCATCCAGTCCGCGAGGTAGTGCGTCTCGAGCAGGCCGTCCTCGTCGCGGTCCTGCGTGCGCAGCCAGCCGAGCACCCGGTCCGCGGCGGGCAGGAGCCGTTCGCACACCCCGCCCTCGTTGGTCCGAAGAAAATACTCGTGCACCGCCAGCACGTAGACCGCCGCCGTATCGACGGGATCGCGGAAGATCCCCCCCGCGCGACCGACCACTTTCGGGCGGCTGCGCAGCGTGTTGTAGCCGCTGAGGTGGTGGCCCACAAATTCGACGCGGACGGGGATGCTGCCGGACGACGGCTGGTAGCGCGCAAACATCTCGAGCTGCGCCCGGGCCTGCGCCGCGTCGCCGAGCGCCAGGGCGCCGAACACGGCCCACAGCCCGTCGCGCGCCCAATAGGCGTTGAATTTGAGCCGGCCCGCCACGATGCCGTCGGGATTGTAGCACGCGCGCAGATCGCGTACGGCGATGCGGTAGGCATGCAACAGCGTCTCGGTCCGGTCCGCGCTCCCGGCCGGCACCTGACCGGCGCCACTATCATCAGCGCCGGCCGCGCCGGCCTGATCGTCTGCCATCATCTCCGCTGAAGGGGTTCGGATGGGTACGAGACGGGCCCTCCCTCGCTCGGACGAGTAGGCGGCGGAGCCGGGGCCGGCCATTGACAGTGTCTCCCGCGCATGCTACAGTTTGCTCCCGTCTCGACGAGGGCGATCCGCAAGGCCCGGACGCGGTTTACAAGAGTACGACACAGTTCGGGCCCAAAGCGCGGATGCGTCCCTAGGGCGGGGATATCGGCGGCTGTGACAGCCAAGAGCGAGCGTGCACTCGCACTCGGCGGCGGCCGCCGATCGTTTTGGGCGCGCCCCGGCGAACGCGCGCACGGATCCTAGGGCGGCCCGGCCGGACGGGCGTAGTGGAACCCGGTCGGCGCGTCCGACGGCGGGACGTCGAGGTGGGCCGATCGCGAGATCGTCACGTTGAGCCCAACGCCGTCGAGACCGTCCACGATCCCGCCCCGCACGAGGAGCGCGCCTTCGAGCGTCGCGGGGTCGCCGATCGCCACGATCTTGAAGGGGTCGCGCAGCACCCACCGGCGGACCCGCACGCCGCCCCGAGCCGCGGCGAAACCCTCCACGGCCAGGACCCGCACCCCGTTTACGGACATCGCCTCCGCACCGGCGGCCCACAGTTCGTTCACCACCGCGGAGAGATCCTGAGCCTGCGGCGTGACCACGCGCCGCGGCGAGGCGGCCACCGTCACGACGAGGCCGGGGCCCCCGACCGGCTGGCGGCCGAGCACGAACGACAGGTCGGTCACCTCGCGCCGCATTTGCGCGGTCATGCTCTCGCCGCCGGCCTCCGCTGTGCGATAGTCGTCGAGCTTCTTTCGAAGAGACGCCAGTTCGTCGCGCAGGCTGCGATCCGCCTCTTGCTGCCGGCGCAGCAGCACGCTGAGATCCTCGAGGCGCCGCGATGGAAGCGCCGCGCCGGCCCTCAACGCCTGGTTGGCGCGAATCTGCAGGACGAACAGAAACCCCGCCAACAGCAGCAGAATCGCGAAACCGACCTGCCACTGCCGCTTCACCTGCTCTCTCCCACTGCAGCGTCATATGAATACGGCCCCACCGCATGGGAGTTGACCATCTCCCAGGCAACGGGGTCCACGTATAGCTGATAACGGGAGAAAAACCGTGAAATCTCAAGCATTGACGATATAATACGCTAAAATTGGGCTTTTCTTCAATCTCATGTTCTTGATATGGCACGCTAATCTTACGAGAATGTAGTTGGTTAGCACTTCAGCCCTGAGAGTGCTAAAACACCAGAAATGGGGAGGAGCCGGTATGCCCGCAAAGTCGCTGTTGTATGACGAGGACGCGCGTAAGGCGCTCGAGCGCGGCGTCGAGAAGGTCGCCAGCGCGGTGCGCGTGACGCTCGGCCCGAAAGGCCGCAACGTCGTCCTCGAGAAGAAATGGGGATCTCCGACGATCACCAAGGACGGCGTCACGGTGGCGAAGGAGATCGAGCTCGAGGATCCCTACGAGAACATGGGCGCGCAGCTCGTCAAGGAAGTCGCCAGCAGGACGAACGACGCCGCCGGTGACGGGACGACCACCGCGACGGTGCTGGCCCACGCGATCGTCAAGGAGGGCCTCAAGAACGTCGCCGCCGGCGCCAACCCGATGATCGTCAAGCACGGCATCGACAAGGCGGTCGACGCGCTCGTGGCCGAGCTCAAGAAGATCAGCACGCCGCTCGAGGGCAAGGAGCATATCGCCCACGTGGCGAGCATCGCCGGCAACGACCCCGAGATCGGGCAGATCATCGCCGAGGCCATGGACAAGGTCGGCAAGGACGGCGTGATCACGATCGAGGAGTCCAAGGGCATCGAAACGGCCGTGGAAGTGGTCGAGGGCATGCAGTTCGACCGCGGCTACATCTCCCCGTACATGATCACCGACGCCGAGAAGATGGAAGCGGTGCTCGAGGATCCCTACATTCTCATCACCGAGAAGAAGATCAGCGCCGTCAAAGACATCGTCCCGCTGATGGAGAAGGTGATGCGGTCCGGCAAGCCCCTCGTCGTGATCGGGGAAGACGTCGAGGGCGAGGCGCTGGCGACGCTCGTCGTCAACAAGCTGCGCGGCATCCTGCCGTGTGTCGCGGTGAAGGCGCCCGGCTACGGCGACCGGCGGAAGGCGATGCTCGGCGACATGGCCGTCCTGACCGGCGGCAAGGTCGTGAGCGACGACATCGGCATCAAGCTCGAGAACGTGGAGATCGAAATGCTGGGCCGCGCCGCCAAGGTGCGGGTCGCGAAGGAAGAGACCACGGTCATCGAGGGCAAGGGCGCGCGCAAGGACATTCAGGGCCGCATCGCCCAGATCAAGAAAGAGATCGAGACGACCACCTCCGACTACGATCGCGAGAAGCTCCAGGAGCGTCTCGCGAAGCTCTCCGGCGGCGTCGCCCAGATCAAGGTCGGCGCGGCCACCGAGACCGAGCTCAAAGAGAAGAAGCACCGCTTCGAGGACGCCCTCAGCACCAGCAAGGCCGCGGTCGAGGAGGGCATCGTGCCGGGCGGCGGCACCGCGCTGCTCAACATCGCGAAGGCCCTCGACAAGGTGGACGCCGACGACGGCGACGAGAAGATCGGTGTCTCGATCATCCGCCGGGCAATCGAGGAGCCGGCGAAGTGGCTCGCCGCGAACGCGGGCGTCGAGGGCGCCGTCATCGTCGAGCACATCCGGGCTCAAAAGCCGGGCGTCGGCTACAATGTCGCCACCGGCAAGATGGAGGACTTGGTCAAGGCCGGAATCATCGATGCGACCAAGGTCACGCGCCTCGCCCTCCAGAACGCGGCGAGCGTGGCGAGCCTGCTGCTTACGACCGAGGCGCTGGTCGTCGAGAAGCGCGAGAAGAAGAAGGCCGCGGCGCCGGCTCCGGGCGGCGGCTACAATCCCGACGACATGGACATGTAGGATCGCCGGACGCCGCGGGCAGGCGGCGGAAGGTGCGGGTGGCGACGAGGCCGGGGCGAACGCCCCGGCCTCGTCGCCGTCAGACCGCGGGATTTCACGACTCCGTCACTTCGACCTCGGCCGCCCGCAGCATCCGGCCCATCTGCTGGTTCGCGCGGCCGGCCACCAGGACAACCATCGTGCCGTACCGCGGATCCACCACCTGCACGACCGCGGGCGCGTCGAGTCCGGGCGCGCGAACCTTGTCACCGACCCGGATCGGCCGCCCCTGCCGATCGGTCATCTGCGCTGCCGCCGGCACCGCCATCTCATGCCCCCTCCCCTGTTCCCCGGCTCTACGGCCGGTGATACCGATTCCCTTCGCGCCTGGCGCGTCCTTCCCGCACAAGCTTCAACAGATGGGCCCGCACCGTGTTCTCGGCGGCGGGATGCAGCGCGGGATCCAGATCCCGGTAGATCACGCCGACGATCTCGCCGGGCGTCCGCGCGCCGCCGGCCAGCGCGTCGAGCACCTGCCCTTCGCGCATGCGCCGATGGGCCAGGTACTCGGCCACACGCGCGGCCGGATCCTCGATCAGCGGTCCGTGTCCGGGGGCGATCAGCACGAGGTCGAGCCGCGCGACCCGTTCGAGGGACGCGAGATATTCCTCGAGCGCGCGCTCCCGCGGCTCCAAGACGACCGTCCCGGCGCCCAGGATGAGGTCGCCGGAAAACAACACCCGCTCCGCGGCCCAGTAGAACGCGACATGGTCGGCCGCGTGGCCGGGCGTGTGCAGCGCGCGCAGCGCGACGCCGCCCTCTTCCACCGTCTCGCCGTCCGCGAGCGGGGCGCCGCCCCCTTCCCACCGCCGGATCGGCGCGCTCCCGCCCGACGCGGCCGCGAGCGCCGCGGCGGCGCCGAGGTGGTCGCGGTGACCGTGGGTGACGAGGATCAACGCGACGTCTCCGCCGCCGGCGCGCGCACCCTCGAGCACCGCGTTCACGTGCGCCGGATCGTCGGGTCCGGGATCGACGACAATGACGCGATCCCGTCCGGCCAGGTACGTATTGGTGCCGTCGAGCGTGAACGCTGACGAGTTGGCGGCGGTGACGGTGCGAAACGCGGGCCGAAACGGTAACGCGGGCGTCGAGGCCATGGACAGGAAGCGAAATTCGGATCGGCACCGGCGCATCCCTGCCGCGGCCGATAAAACGCCGCTCCTCAGGGGAAAGACGGCAACTGAGGCTCTACTGGACGTAGTCATCGCCAGGAGGTGACAGAATCGATGAGACTGTTCCAGGTGGGACTGGTCGCGGCGGCCGTCGCGATCTCGGCGTCGACGGCGTTTGCCCAGCCGACTGTTGAAGGTCAGGTTCAGACGATCACCATCCACTGCTTCGGCGCGGTGCCCGATACGTGCTCGGGCGTCGTCGACGTCTCGACCGGAGCAGGATCCGGGTACATCACGCGCATCTTCATCCCCACCGGCGCCCGGATCGGGTACGGCAGCGCGCGCGTGCCGGTGACCGCGATCGAGGCCGGCGATCGCGTACGGATCGACTACACGGCGTCGGACTCGGGCAATACGGCCACGGCCGCGACCATCCTCGTGAAACCCGGAGCAAGCCCGTCGAGTGACGACCGGCAATCAGGGATGTAGCGCCTCGTGCCGGGCGCGGCCTTCGGCCGCCTCCGGCACGACAGCCTCACGGCCGGTGCCCGCGCCCTACGGCGCGGGCACCGGCGCGTCCGGGCCACGATCGCAGGCGCCGTTGCGGCGCCGGGCGAATGGTGAGTTCTGTCGTGCCCCCCCTCTATCTCGCGCTCGGCTTCCTCGCCACGGCCGCGCTCGTCTCCGCGGTTGTGGCGCGCGCCCGGCTGCCCTACACGGTGGCCCTCGTCGTGGTGGGGCTCGCGGCGGGAACGGCGCACCTCGTACCGCCGATCACCGTGGGACCCGATGTGATCGTCACCGCGCTGATCCTTCCCCTGCTCTTCGAGGGCGCGGTCCGGATCCCGCGGCGTCACCTCAGGACCTACGCGCCACTGATCGTCGCGCTCGCCGTCCCGGGCACCGTCGTGTCCGCGGCGGCCATCGCCGGCGCCGCGCTGCTGGGCCATGTGCCGTGGCGCGCCGCGCTCCTGTTGGGCGCCGTCTGCGCGGCGACCGACCCGGCCGGCGTGATCGCGCTTGTGCGGGAGGCGGCCCTCGACGAGCGGCTCGGGACCGTCCTCGAAGGTGAAGCGGTCGTTAACGACGCCGTCGCGATCGTCTTGTTCGGTCTGGCCATGGCGTCGCCGCCCGACGTCGGCCCCGCCGCCGCGTCGTTCGTCTGGCTTCTCGCCGCGGGCGCCGCCGCCGGGTTTGCCGTCGGGGCGGCGGCGGCGTACATGCTGCGCGGCATCACCGACCCCGTCGTCGAAGCGATCGGCAGCCTCGTCGCCGCCGTCGCCGCCTACGTGGTCTCGGAGACGGTCCACGCGAGCGGCGTGATCGGCGTCGTCGCCGCGGGACTGGCGTTCGCGGAGCTGGCCGGCCAGAGTCTCACGCCCGCCGGATCGGAAACGGTGCGCGTCGTCTGGGACGTCATCGCGTTTCTGGCGAACTCGGCGCTGTTTCTGCTGGTCGGTCTCGTCGTCCCGCTGCCGCTGCTGGCCCGCTACGGCGGGCTGATTGCCGTTGTCGTCCTCGCCGCGCTGGCGTCCCGCGCCCTTATCGTCTACGGTTTTACCGCGCTGCTGGCGCGCGGCGCCGCGCCGTTCCCGACGGTCTGGCGGCACCTGATGGTCTGGGGCGGGTTACGCGGCGGGGTCGCGGTGGCGCTCGTCCTCGCGCTGCCGCCGATGCTGCCGCAGCGCGAAGCCGTGGCGGCGGGCATCTTGGGTACGGTCGTCTGGACGCTGGTCGGTCAGGGGCTGTTGATGCGGCCAATCATGCTGTTGCTCGGGCTGGACCGCGCCGTCCCGCACGAGCCTCGACCAGCTCCGAACGAAGCGCGTTAGCCGGTGCGTTCGTCCTCGGCTTCGCGGTCGATCTGCTCCAGGCGGGCGCGCCAGCGCTCGTCCAGGAGCCGTTCGGCCTGTTCTTGCGTGACGCCGTTGACGACCAGCCGCTCTTCTCCCGCGGGATCGTCACACGCGGCGACCCAGCGGCGCTTGGCCGCGTCCCACTCCACCACCACGCCCGTCATCTCCGCGCGTTCCTCGTCGAGCATGAGGACCCTCCGCCGGTGCGTCGTGGGGTGGCTGACGGGAATCGAACCCGCAACCCCCAGAGCCACAGTCTGGTGCTCTGCCTTTGAGCTACAGCCACCACGTGACGTGATTGTAGCATTCAGGCGACGGCCGCGCATACCGCGGCCTAGTCCCCGTTAGGGGGCGACGGCCGCGCATACCGCGGCCTAGTCCCCGTTAGGGAGCGACGGCCGCGTCGACCTCGACGAGCTTGTGGCGGCCGCGGTGTCCGCGCACGATACGCACGCGGCCGCGCCCGACGCCGAAGTGGCCGGCCAGCGCGGCGACGACCGCCTCGTTGGCCTCACCCTCGTGCGGCGCCGCGCTCACGGCCACGTGAAACGTCCCGTCGGCGCGACGCTCGACGCCGGGCCGGCGCGCCCGCGGCGTGACGTGGACCGTGATACGCACGGCGTGCTCCCCCGTCAGGCGTCCCGGGCGGCGGGCGTCTCGCCGGGCAGCGCGAGCGCCAGCGCTTCCGCGAGGTGCAGCGCGCGCCGGCCCGTGCCGTGGGCGATCTGCTGGCGGCACGACGTGCCCGATGCGACCAGCAGCGTCTCCGCCGGCGCCGCCCGCACCGTCTTGAACAGCACGCGCTCGCCCATAGCGATCGAGATGTCGTAATGCTCGCGCTCGACGCCGAAGGAGCCGGCCATGCCGCAGCAGCCGGAGTCGATCTCGTCGACCGACGCGCCGGGCACCGCCCGCAGGGCGGCGAGGGCCGGGCCCGTCCGGATCATCGCCTTCTGATGACAGTGGCCGTGCATCAGCACACGCCGGTCGGCCGGCGTGTACGGCGGGCGGATTCCCGCCGCATCGAGCACGCCGAGATACTCTTCGAACGCGTAGGTCGCCCGGGCGACCGCGTCCGCGGCACCGCCGCGCAGCAGATCCGGGTACTCATCTTTGAAGGTCACGATGCAGGACGGCTCCAGTCCCACGATCGGCATGCCGGCCTCGGCGAACGGCCGCAGCCGCTCGATCGTGCGGGCGGCGAGCCGCTGGGCCTGCCGCAGCATCCCGTTGCTGATCATCGGGCGCCCGCAGCACGACAGCGGGACGAGCTCGACGCGGCATCCGGCCGATTCGAGCACCCGTACGGCGGCCCGCCCGATCGACGGGTAATAGTACTCCGTGAACGTATCCACGAACAACGCGACCCGTCCCTGCCCCGGCACCCCGAGGAATCCCGCTCCTGCCGGCGCGCCGGCGGACGAGGGGGCGCGCTCCCGCCACCATTGCGTGAAGCGGCGGCGCGCGAAGGGCGGCAGCCGCCGCCGGGCGTCGATGCCCGCGATCCGCTCGAGCGCCCACCGTACCGGCGCGCTGCCGAGCAGCCGGTTCGCGAGGGGCGCCGCCGCGCAGCCGAGCGGCCCGAGCGCGGCGACGTGGCCGAAGAGCCGCGCCCGCAGCGGCAGCCCGTGCCGTGCGTAGTATCCGGCGAGAAACTCGTGCTTGAGCTTGGCCATGTCGACGTTACTGGGACACTCGGCCTTGCACGCCTTGCAGCCGATACAGAGATCCATCACGTCGTACAGTTCGCGGCTCGTCAGCGACCCCGCCGGCAGCACACCGGAGATCGCCGCCCGCAGCGCGTTGGCGCGGCCGCGCGTGCTGTGCGCCTCTTCGAGCGTGAGCATGTAAGACGGGCACATCGTCCCGCCGCGCGGCTTCCGGCACGCGCCGATACCGCTGCAGAGCTCGATCGAGGCCCGCACCCCTCCGTCGCGGCTGAAGTCCTGGACCGTCGCGGGAGCGGGCCCGGGCTCCGGCCGGTACCGCAGCGATTCGGTCATCGGCGGCGCATCGACGATCTTCCCGGGGTTCATACGGCCTTCCGGATCGAACGCTGCCTTGATCCCGCGGAACGCGGCGTAGAGCCGGGAGCCGAACATCTTCTCCACAAACTCGCCGCGCGACAGGCCGTCGCCATGCTCGCCGCTCAGCGCCCCGCCGAACTCGGCGACGAGGGCGGCAATCTCCTCGGCGATCTGACGCATCTCCGCGACGTCCCGGGGCTCATGGAGGTCGAGGATCGGACGGGTGTGCAGAAGGCCGACGCTCGCGTGGCCGTAGAACGACGCGTCGGTCCCGTGGCGCCGCACGATCTCCCGGAAGCGGCGCGTGTACTCGGCGATGCGGGCGGGATCGACCGCGCTGTCCTCGACGAACGCGACCGGCTTGCGGGCGCTTTTCATGCCGAGCAGCAGTCCGACGCCGGCCTCGCGAACCGCCCAAAGGTTGGCCTGGGCCGCGGGGTCGAGGATCCGCCGCATCGTCCCCCGGTAGCCCTCCCGGCGCATTCGGGCCTCCAGGCCGTCGAGCGCCGGCGCCAGCGCGGCCTGGCTCTCGCCGGCGTACTCGACCGCGATCAACGCGCCGGGGTTCCCGTCGACGAACGTCAGGCGCTGACTCAGCTCGCCTGTTTGGCGGGCGAGCTCCACGATGTACCGGTCCGTGAGCTCCACCGCCGCCGGCTTCGTCGACAGAATTTCCGGGGTGTACTCGAGCGCGGGCACGAGGTCGTCGAACTGAAACACCGCGAGCACGGTCGCGGGCGGCCGGCGCGCCAGCCGCACCGTCGCCTCGGTCACGATCGCGAGCGTCCCTTCGGAGCCGGCGACCAGCTTGCCGAGATTCACCGCGCCGCCCGCGGGAAACTCGTCGAGATTGTAGCCGCCGACCCGCCGTTGGATGCGCGGAAATCGCCGCGCGACCTCGTCCCGGGCGCCCGCCACGATCCGGGCGACCTCGCGGTAGAGCCGTCCTTCCGCGCCGCCGCCCTGCGCCCGCCGCGCCGCCTCGTCCGGCGGGATGTCCTCGAAGACGACCGGCGTGCCGTCCGCCAGCCACGCGCGCATCGCGAGCAGCGTGTCGACCGTCTTTCCGTAGACGATCGACCTGGAACCGGAGGAATTGTTGCCGATCATCCCGCCGATCGTCGCGCGGCTGCTCGTCGACGTCTCCGGGCCGTAGATGAGCCCGCTCGGCGCGAGCGCCCGCAGCAGCTCGTGTCGCACGACCCCGGGCTGCACGCGGGCCCACCCGGCCTCGGCGTTGATCTCGACGACGCTGTTCATGTACTTCGAGAAATCGAGCACGATCGCGCGGCCGACGGTCTGGCCGGCCAGACTGGTGCCGCCGCCCCTCGGCAAGAGCGGCGCCTGGGCGGCGCGCGCGGCCTCGATCACGGCCTGCACGTCGTCCGCGTCGCGCGGCAGGACGACGCCGAGCGGCTCGATCTCGTAGATGCTGGCGTCGGTGCTGTAGAGGGCGCGCGAGACCGCGTCGAACCGTACCTCGCCCCGTACGCGCCGGCGAAGGTCGTGGACGAGATCGCGCAGGTCGGCGGGCGGCACCGCTCCGACGGGCGCAGCCGTGGTGGCCCGGCGGGTGAAGCTCAACTAGGTCGCGCGGGCGGCACCGAGTGGCTCGCGGGCCGGGCTCCAGGTGAGTCGGTTGGGAAGCGGCGAGTGATCCGCGGTCAGCAGCACGAGAATGCCGTCGAGGTCGGCCGCCCCGACGCCGAGACACGGCCCGTAGTCGGCGGTCGGCCCGGGTGTGACGCCGTGCGCCCGCAGCCGCGCCGCGGCGCGAGCGAGGTCGTCCGCCCCGGGGAGCCGGACCGTGAAGTACCAGAGGCCCGGGCCGGTGGGCGCCGCGGGTGGAATGCCCTGCCCCGCCCACACGTTGGTCCCGAGGTGATGATGGTAGCCACCCGCCGACAGGAACAGCGCGCCCGTATATCGCCGGAGCGTCACGTCGAAGCCGAGCGCCTCGTGATAGAAGGCCTCCGCGCGGCGGAGATCGGAGACCCGCAGGTGGACGTGTCCGAGGCGGGTGCCTTCGGGGGCCGGCGCGGACCGATCGCCGCCCGCGGCGAGCAGGTCCCGCAGATCGAGCTCACGGGTGGTCATGTCCACCTGGTCGCTGTTCCAGGGCCACTGCTCCTGGGGCCGATCGGCATAGAGCTCCAGGCCGTTGCCCTCCGGATCACGCAGGTACAGGGCCTCGCTGACGAGATGGTCGGATGCCCCGTCGAGCGCGACGTCGTGCTCGAGAAGACGCCGCAGCAGGCGTCCGAGCGCGGCGCGGCCGGGCAGCAGAAACGCCGCGTGGTACAGTCCAGAGCGCCGGCGCGGCCCGGGCGCCGGGTCCGCGGTGGCGGTGAGCCCGAGTGCGAACGGGTAGCGGCCGTCGGCCGACAGCATCACCGTCTCATCGCCGCGCCACGCCTCACGGAACCCCAGCACATCGCGGTAAAATCCCAACGCACGGTCGAGATCGGCAACGCGCAGGTGCACGTGTCCGACGGTCGTTCGGGGATCGAGCAGCGTCTCGGTCATTACGGTGGCGTTCGCGGTGGCGCGGGCCCCATCCTCCGGCCTCGGGCCGCGGGCGCCCGGCCATGATTCGCCTCGTCTGCCCGCACTGCGGCGTGCAGTTTCTGCGGCTCGAGGCGCCGGACGGGGACGAGCCCGTCGAATGTCCGCACTGTCACCGCCGGTTCGTGCCCGACGAGGAAGAGTACGTCGATCCCGAAGACGTCTGACGGACCGCGTGTGCGGTCCACCGCGAAAGGAGTGATTGATCCATGGCGACGGATCCCGCGAAGCGCGGACAGACAAACCAGCCGGCCGGCGCAACCGGTCTGGCCGACCGGCGGTGCGTCCCCTGCCAGGGAGGCACGCCGCCGCTCACCCGCGCCGAGTTCGCGCCCCTGCTCGCGCAACTCGACGGGTGGCAGGTGGAGGACGAGCGGATGCTCGTGAAGGTCTTCCGGTCCAAGAACTTCGTCCAGGCCGTCGAGTTTGTGAACGCGATCACGCCGGTGGCGGAGGCGGAAAATCACCATCCCGACCTGCGCGTGAGCTGGGGACAGGTGCGGGTGGAGTTGTGGACGCACAAGATCAACGGCCTCAGCGAAGCGGACTTCGTGATGGCGGCGAAGATCGACCGGGTCTACGCGCGGCCGTCCGCCGCGGCGGGCGGAAGTTAGCTCCGGCGCTAATCGAGCGGCGGGCGCCGGCCGGCCCAGGGCTGAACGGCCTCGAACCCGGCGGCGGCGCACAGCACCGTCGCGTCGGCGTGCCAGCGGCCGATGATCTGCAGTCCCACCGGCAGCCCCGCCCGCGTCCATCCGCACGGCACCGACACGGCCGGGTGCCCCGTCAGGTTGAACGGAAAGGTAAACGTGAGCCGCTCCAAGAGGGTCGGCGCCGGGCGGCCGTCGATGACGGCGCCGCTGTCCGGTTCGACCGGCCAGGCCGCGACCGGCATCGTCGGCGTCAGCAGCAGATCGTAGTCCTCAAACAACCGTCCCACCGCCTGGTAGAACGGCGCCCGGGCGAGCAGGGCGCGGCCGTAGTCGAGCGCGCTCATGCGGCCGGCGTCGACGATCATGCGCATGAGCGACGGCTCGATCCAGTCGGGATGCTCGCGCGCCCGATCCTGATGGCGCGCCGCGACGCCGACGTGCCAGATGTACCGGTGCGGCTCGCGCATGTCCGGCCATCCGAGATCCGGCGCGTCGAGCGCGCAGCCCAAATCGGCGAACCGGCGCGCCGACGTCTCCGTGATCGTCCGCACCTCCGGGTCCACGGGAAGACAGCCGAGGTCCGCGCTCCACGCGACCCGCAGTCCGCGAAGATCACGATCGCAGGCAGCGACGTAGTCCTCGGCCGGCGCGTCGATCGATAAGGGATCGCGCGGGTCCGGGCCGGCGAGCGCGGCAAGCATGAGCGCCGCGTCGCGCACGGTTCGCGTGATCGGTCCGTTGTGGGAGCGCGACGCCCAGTAATCGGGACTCGGGTGGTACGGCACCCGGCCGAACGAGGGCTTGAGACCGACGACGCCGCACAGCGACGCCGGGCACCGGATTGAGCCGGCGCCGTCCGAACCGTGGGCCAGCGGCCCCAGCCCGGCCGCGACCCCGGCCGCGGCGCCTCCCGACGATCCGCCGGACGTCCGATCCCGCCCCCACGGATTGCGGCACGGCGGACCGATCAAGTTGTCGCTCATGTCCTTGTGCCCGAAGTGCGGCGTGTTGGTCTTGCCGACAAGCACGCCGCCGGTCGCGCGCAGCCGCCCGGCCGCCGCGCCGTCTGTCGATGGGACGTGGCGTTCGAACCACCGGGAGCCGTAGGTGGTCCGCACGCCGGCCGTGTCCTCGAGGTCCTTCACCGAGTACGGAATGCCGTCGAGCGGTCCCTTGCGCTCGCCGCGCCGCGCGCGTGCCTCCGCGTCGCGCGCCTGGGCGCGGGCAAGGTCGGCGGTCACCGTGATGTAGGCGTTGAGCGCGGGATTGACGCGCCCGATCCGCGCGAGCACCGCCTCCGTGATCTCGACCGGCGAGACGTCGCCGGCCCGGATGAGACGGTCCAGTTCGAGCACGGGGGTGAAGCACAGATCGTTCGCCGCCATAGATGCCTCCATAGCCCACGCTGGCTGCCACCGTGGTTCTACCGTCGCAATCACATGTCCCGCCGTAACACACTATCGCTCCGGCGCCAACGTGATTTCCAGCGTCAAGGTCAGCAGGCTCGCAAGGGCATGGCGAAACATATTCTCGTCGTCGGCGACGAGTACTCGAATCTTCCGGAGAACCTGGCTCACCGTTCTTCCACCCGCAAACCGCGCGAAGGGGCAGTCGGACCTGACCCACCACGCCAGCATCATGATCTCAACCAGTATCAGCCCGACCGTGATCCGGAAGAGCCAGATGGGTCTTCCGGTCTTTGGGTCAAACGTGTCAGTCTACGAAAGCACGATTTCTGTCACCACCCCCAGAGTTGTCAGATGTTCATCGCTTCGGTTGAAGTTTCCATCATGGGCTGAAAGCGGGGCTCCAGCTGTTCCCTGGTGGTGTGTCTAGGCGAATCAAATGCGATCCGTTTGTATTCATCATGTAGATGTGCGACCAAGCCGTGAACGCTATTTTGGTGCCGTCTGGGTTGAATATGGGCGCGTCAACTTCGTGGAGGTTAGTGAGACGTGTGTCCTTTGTGCCATTTGTATTCATCACGTGGATTTGCCCATCGTTCCAAGAGAGGAACGCGATCTGGCGACTATCCGGGCTGAACACGGGTTCAAAACCTCCGCCCGTGGTCTTGGTCAGCAAGATCGCATTCGTTCCGTCGAGGCTCATGACGTAAATCTCGGGCAGTCCTCGATCGCGCTGCGAGGTGAATGCTATCTTCCGACCGTCCGGACTGAGTGAAACACTGTTAAATTGAAGGGAGTTGGTTTTTCCGCGCAGGTCGGTCAAGCGGACTACGTTGGCGCCATCAGCGTTCATCATATAGATCTGGGTGCTTCCGCCTCGATCGGAGTCGAACACCATCTTCCGACCGTCCGGACTGAACTCAGGAGAAGAGCTGCTCCCCGGGGGGGATGTCAAGCGGACTACGCGGGAGCCATCGGCGTTCATCATATAGATTTGCGTGCTCCCGTCTCGATCGGAGTCAAACGCAATCCTCGCGCCATCCGGGCTGAACGTCGGGTTGTCGTTTGTTCTGGGAGGAGTCGTCAGGCGGGTCACATGCGACCCGTCCGCACCCATGATGTAGATTTGATCGGTTCGGCCGATCCGGTTCTGGCCGGAGGTGAAGGCGATCCTGCGACCGTCGGGGCTGAACGCAATTTGTTTAGGAACATCGGGAACCCTGGGAAAGCGGGCCAGGCTGGACCCGTCCGCATTGATGACATAGAACTGGGAGCTCCCGTCACAATCAGACAAGAAAACGATGCGCCCCGGGACCGGTCGGGTGTGTCCGACCAGCAAGGGTCCCTGCACCCCGCAGAGGGGGCTCTCCATCAAGGCGACCAGCAGCGCCAGAGATGCCGTCGCCCTCCAAGCAATGGCTGGCCCCCAACGTTCAGTCCACAAGATCCAGCCGGGGCGCCGCAACAGCAGCACGAAGGCGATCCCCGTGACCGCCCCCATTACTGCTCCGCCCGCGGCATAGCCCGCAAGCTCGCCTATGTTCGCACCGTAGCGAACGCCGGTACCAAAGCCAATGACGATTCCAACACCGTAACCCGCAGCGAAGCCGATGACATTCGCCAACACCCACAGACCTGCCCGGGAAAGCTGCCAGCGGAGGACCAGTCCTTCGAGAGTCCCGACGACCAACCCTATGAGGAAGCCATAACTTGGCCAGTATGCCCAATCTCCCATATGGCCTGCATGGACGATATGGGCTAGCCAGTTAGCTAAGGGCGTGCCTAGAAGACGATTCGCGTAATCGCCTGCTGCAAAGCCCAAGGCATTCGCAGCCAGCCACGGCGAACACCGGAGGGCGTGCCGTCGCCGGATGACAAGCCATTGCATTACTCCCACCGCGGCGCCTGCAACAGGGAGTCCGCTCCCAGTGGCTCCGAGAGCCACGGCAAAGACGACGCCGTTGTATCCGAGCGCGGGGAATAGGAGGGATACTACTAACATCCATACAGCACCGGCGACTAGGCCCCCAGCAGTCGCCAGCAACCACTGAATGCAGAAGACAAGTTCGTCCAGAAAAACTCTCATGATGTCCGCTCCCGCAATTCTCCTACCGTCGCCGCTGATCGCTGGGGGGCCATGACATAAATGAGTGGGCATCAGCTAAAGAGCCCAATCGCTTCAAAATGCCCCATTATGGGTGCTAAGGATCGGGCCTCTCCGTGACCTCTGCCCCTGCCAACACGGCGACGAGCGCGGCAATACCAGATGGGTGCGTCACATCGCCGGGCTGGAAGTCCGCATATTGCGCTCCGGGGTCGAAGTGAAAACCGTGGCGCATCTCCGCCAGAAACACTGCTGGATCTTGGCCGGCTTTTCCAAACCATCTCAGTTCCTCATATTCGAACCGGCCCAAAACGACCGTCACCGCATCGGTAAGAATCGTGCCCGTGTCGGCGTCTCTCGTACTTATGGCCCAGTGGACACTGTGGGTCTCCAGATCAAGAGTCGGCTTGTCCCGCCAACCGATGAGTTCATACGGACCCAGTCCTTTGGCTGCCCGCCTTTTGTTGTTGGCTTTGGTCGCCGCATTTACTCTCTTGAGGATGCCGCCGGCATCGAGGGTGTTCCCAATCCAATCGTCCAGGCGGACATACCCGCCTCTGACGTGCCGGAACGTGACAAACTCCCCTGTTTCTCGATTGAGAACGACGACATCCGTGGGCAACCTGAATCGTGTGCCCTGGGCCGTCTGCCGAAAAGGTCCGATGCCCTGGGTGGTCATCCAAAAGCGGGCGGTAGCCGCCGCCCCGGTAAGCACAGCCCGGCTTTCGTCGACAATGAGCGTCGCCCTTGATTCAGTGAGAGGGAACGTGCCGCCCCGCTGCCACGGCAGCTGCTGCAGAACATTCTGTCGCTCGGCATCCGTCTTCGGGACACCCGGAGAGGAAGAGACAGAAGGTTCTTCCTGGTAGTCCGGCCGAGCCGCGGGCGTATTGGCGTCAACGATGTCTGCCCAAAACTCAATCGCTTTGGCAGGCCTCTTGAGAGAAGGCGTCTGGGTATGCGTTTCCAAAGAGATCCCGAAACGATACGGGAATTCGTTTTCCAGGTAGCCTTCCAGATCTGAACCGCAATGGATTATGTCCGTCTGCCAGACGGAAAATATGGGGTTGCCCTCTTCGTGCGGGCGATCGGGAATGTACCGGTGGCCGTAGATGGGAATCAATCTTGGCGCTTCGGTCATCAATTGCTTGATTTTTCCCAAGCGGTCCTCTAAGATTGGCGGTTTTTCCCCCCATGCCTCAAGCCAAATGCCGTTTTTGACATCAAAGCAGATGCCTTCATACGGATGATTTAGTCTTTCGCGAATCTCCGCCTCACTCGCCCGTCGCCAGTTCAGCCATCCCGACAACCGACCTCGCGGTTTGCTCATCCGCGTGTCGACAGGCAAGCCCAGAGACAAAAATAGTCGCAAGTCAGGAGGAAAGCGGAAGTCAAATTTGCGCTCGAGGTCGTCGAGTTCTTGGTCTGTCAAGCCACGTTCGAATTTCACAGGCAAGTATCGTTGCGTCTGGCCGAAAATCTTATATCTCCCTGCTGTCCACTCAAGGTGGCTTCGAACGTAGCGGTAGTCCATACCGACAGCGGCATCGCCGCGCGGGTAGGGCATCGTTTTCTTCCCTACGATTGCATAGTTTTTGCTCTTGGCATCCGTTTCTTCCCGTAACGCTCTCCGGTACGTCCTGGCGAACGAGAGAGTCACTAAAAAATCAGCAAGACGATAGACGGCCACCACTCCATCGACGTGAACCCCTCTCCCCGGGGAGCGGCCAATCAAGAAGACCTTACTGACCGTACGATCTCGCCAGCGCTAACCTGTCAGCTCAATTCAGTTGAAACGCCCTTGCTTCCTCGCTATCCGTTGAGTTGCATTCCGACATCGTTCACCGCATTCGACTCCTCAGCCTATTATCGACATTTTCCACATGCGAGCACACTCCATATCAGTATTCAGTCGCCGGGTTGCAGCGAACGCTCCCAACCGGCATTGTGCTGGAAACGAAGAGAGAACACCCTGCATCATGGAGTTGGGGTTGCGATATAGCCATGCTCCTTGCCGCCCGCATCCCTAAAGGATCCCACGATTTGTCCAGCGGCGTTGATACCGTTGGTAGAGGTCCCCGTCGAGCCCGGGGGATCGAACGTGGTGAACGTGCCCTCGGAGGTCCGCAGGTAGCCATGGGTCTTGTTGTCCGCGTCCTTGAACTCGCCCACGATCTGTCCGGCGTCATTGATCCCGGCGGCATCGGTCCAGGCCGCGCCTGGAACATCGATCGTAGTGAAGGTGCCCCCAGCAGTTCGCAAAAAGCCTGCGTCCGCAACCTCGCCCACGATCTCCGCCGAGTCGTTGATCCCGTAGGCGAAGGTCGCCATCGCGCCGGGAACATCGAACGTGGTAAAGGTGCCGCCGGAGGTGCGCAGGTAGCCATGGGTCTTGCCGCCCGCGTCGTTGAAGACGCCCACGATCTGCCCGGCGGTATTGATGCCCGCGGCACCGGTCCCCCTTGCCTTCGGAACATCCAACGTGGTAAAGGTGCCCGCAGAGGTTCGCAAAAAGCCATGGAACTTACCGCCCGCGTCCCTGAAGGATCCCACGATCTGTCCGGCGGCGTTGATCCCAGTGGCAAGGGTCGCCGTCGAGCCCGGAGGATCGATCGTCGTGAAGGTGCTCTCGGCTATGCGTAGATAGCCATGAGTCTTGCCACTCACGTCCCAGAACACGCCCACGATTTGCCCGGCAGCGTTGATGCCGCTGGCACTGGTCGCTGCCACCCCCGGGACATCGATCGTGACAAACGTTAGTGAAACTGCTTGGGCTGGAAGCGTGACACCGAGCGTGCAGCAGACGATCATGATCCCCAGCCAAGCCCAAGATCGCCGCATTATCCATCCCCCGCTGTTTCACCGCTCGGACACGGCCGGGGATCGTCGCACAGTCGCGCCGGGTACATCGATCCTGGTGAACTTCCCGCCAAAGTCCATGACGTATACCTGCGCGCCCTCGCTGCTCGTGCGGTTGGCATGATGAAACACAATCGTCCGGCCATCGGGACTGCACTTCGGATACCCGCTGTAGCCAGGGCGGCGTGGGTCTCCAAACATTTGAGCCGTCGGCATTCATGACGTAAATTTGATCGGCACCGTCCCGGGTCGACCCAAAGACAGTGCTGGCCGAGTTCCACACCACTGCCTGTCTCCTCGCAGGCCGCGTCACGGGCCTGGCGTAACACACTATCGCTCCGGCGCCAACGTGATTTCCAGCGTCAAGGTCAGCATGCGATCCGCCACGGCGACGTCGGGAAGCGCGAGCAGCAGTTTGCTCGTTCCGGGCGGCACGGGCTCGAAGACTAAATCGCCCTCGATGGAATCCTGCGGCGGCACGTGGTCCGGATAGAACGTGCGCAATGCGCGCACCCCATAGGTCTTCCCGTGCTCGTCCGTGAGCGTCGCGAGAGCCGCCGCGGTGAAGAGGCTCAGCTCGCCGTCGGTGCCGTTCTCAACGGTCAGATGCACGGTGGTGCCATCACGCGCCAGGGCGACGTCCGGCGCCCACAGGGTCAGCCCCCCCTCGGCCACGGAGGCGTTCGGCGCGTATCGCGTCGCGGTATCCGCCGTTGCGAGTTTGCGCATCTCGCTGACGGCTTTTGGCGGTAGATCGAGTCTCCACTTTCCGTGCAATTTGATGAGATGGTATGTGCTGGCCGTGGTCGTCTCGCGCTTTCCGCCGATCGCCATTGGAGGGCAGTACTCTCCACTCGCGGCGCACACGGTCACCACTAAGATCGCCAGGAAGGTCAGTGCCGGATTCTGCGACATTGTGACCGTCATGTCCGAATTGATGTCGGCCTCGTCATTCGCGTCATTGAACACAGGCTCGGCCAATGTGTAGCGAACGTCGGCCGTATAGATGGCCCCCGGTGTATGGGATTTGGCGGCATTCTTCCAATACTGGGCAAACTGGTCCTCGGCCACCCGCACATGCGTGCTCGGCAGAAGACCTTCGGTGTAGAACGCCTTCAGCGTCTCGTCGCTGAGAGGCCGGCCCTTGATCGCCGGGACAACAATCGTTTCCAGATACGTGATCAACGGATCCTGCGGCATAGACGTGGTCTCCGCCGCGGAACCGGCGGCGGCCGACACCGACAAGAGAGCGGCGATGAACAAGCATGTCAGGACCGTGCTGACGCGACGCATACCCCCCACCCCGCACACATCGTTTTTGGCCTGGCCGACTTTTTTGAAAGCGCGATCAGCGTACTCGGTCAGCGGGCGCGGGAAATCGACAGAAATACGTAACGGCGGTACGTAATTTGCGGGCCGGGCGGCGGAGGAGACCCGGGCCGATACGATCAATTAGACGCGCGGGAGGAGAGCCTGGCGTCCATAATGGCATCCGGTCGTCTCCGTCGCCGCACCGCGCGGCGGCGCCTCGACATCCGCCGGCGCCGTCATGGGACCGGCGTTGCCTCTGCGCACGCTCCTTCTCGCCAACCGGACGTCGGGCTGCCGGCACGGCCCATGCCGTTCATCGGCCGTGATAAGGAAATCGCCTTGGTGCGTGAGGAACTGCTGCGTCCGGAGGTACGCCTCCTCACGCTGACGGGGCCACCGGGTATTGGAAAGACGCGCCTGGCGATTGCCGTCGCGACGGACGTGCGGGACCGCTTCGAGGACGGCGTGTGGTTCGTGGACCTGGCTTCGATCGCCGATTCCGCGCTCGTCGTGCCGGCGATCGCGCACGTGTTACGCATTCGGGAAGCCGCTCCGCAGGCGCTGCTGAAGCTCGTGAAACGGGACCTGCGCGACAAACACAATCTTCTCGTCCTTGACAATTTTGAGCAGGTGACCGGCGCGGCCGTTGAGCTCGCCGACCTGTTGGAAGCATGTCCGGCAGTGAAAATGATGGTGACGAGCCGGGCCGCCCTGCGTTTGAGTTGGGAGCACGAGTTCCCGGTCCCGCCGCTGGGCGTGCCTGATCCGGCCCATCTGCCCGGCGCGGATATCATGTCCGAGTATCCCGCAATCGCGCTTTTTGTGGAGCGTGCCCGCGCGGTAAGCCCCTCGTTTCGACTGACCGCCTCGACCGCGGAGGCGGTGGCGAGGGTCTGCGCGCGCCTGGACGGACTTCCACTGGCCATTGAGCTGGCGGCCGCACGTATCAAAGAATTGCCGCCGCCGGCGATCTTGACGCGGCTCGAGAGCCGACTCGACTTTCTGACGGGCGGCACCCGGGATCTGCCCGCGCGGCAGCAAACGCTGCGGAGGGCGATTGCCTGGAGTTACGACCTGCTGGATCCGACCGAGAAAACGTGGTTCAATCGACTGTCCGGATTCATGGGCGGCTGTCCGTCTGACGGGATTGAAGCGGTCTGCACTGCCGACGCTCAGGATCGGGCCGATACCCTGGACATTCTGAGGTCGTTGATCGACAAGAGCCTCCTCCAGCAAGAGGCAGGCGGAGCCGCCCAGCCGCGGTTCCGCATGCTCGAAACGATCCAGGAATTCGGATTGGACCGCCTGCGCGCGACCGGAGAGTTCGAGGCCGTGCGAGAGCGCCACGCCGCGTTCTTCATCACGGTCGCCGAGCGGGCCGAGGTCGGGCTGGCGACGGCCGCACAGCCCGCATGGCTCGATTGGCTCGAGCGCGAGCACGATAACCTCAGGGCGGCGCTGCGATGGGCGCTCGGACGCGCTGAGGCGCAGACAGCGCTGCGGCTGGTTGCAACGCTCATGCGATTCTGGCTCATGAAAGCATACTATGCGGAGGCGAGGATGTGGGCGGAGCGGGTCCTCGCGGCGACGGCCGACGCAACGCTGATACGAGCCAAAACCCTCCGCGGCTTCGCCCACCTGCTCTGGATCCAGGGCGACTATGAGCGCGCGAAGCAGCTCTCCGAGCAGAGTCTGACGCTGTCGCAAGATCTCGGGGACAGATACGGCATCGCCTTCGGAGTCGCCAGCCTGGGGCTACACGCGTATCTCAAGGGCGACCTCGAGGAGGCGGCCCAGTGTCTCGACCGGAGCCTTCGTCTGGCGCGTGAGCTGCAGGACAAGTGGCTTGTGAGCCTGGTCCTCAATATTCTCGGGCGCACGGTGGATCGCCGCGGCGATCCGGCGCTCGCGCGTCAGCACCTGGACGAAGGCCTGCGCCTTGCCGACGGCATAGGAGACCGTTGGCTCGTGAGCCTGCTGCACACCAGTCTCGGCGTCGTCTCGCTGCATCAGCGGGATGCCGTCCCGGCGGCCAAGCATTTCAACGACAGCCTCGGCCTCGCCCGAGATCTCGGAGATCAATGGGGCATCGCCTGGAACCTCGAAGGGCTGGCGGCGGTCGCGGTAACGGCCGGGGACCACGAACGAGCGGCGCGTCTGCTGGGCGCGGCGGATGCGCTGCGCAAGGTCATCAACACGCCGCTCACACCGTCGGAGCGCGCTGATCTCGAGCGTACGCTCGCTGCCGCCCGTGCTGCCTTGAGCGAGGCGGACATTGCCGCCGCGTGGGCAAAGGGCGCGGCGATGCGGCCGGATCAAGCCATTCAGTATGCGGTCGGCGTCGGAGAATCGGTCACGACGGAAGCCAAGGGCCCGGCCTCGCTTCATAGGCTGCCAGGGACCCTCAGCCTGCGGGAGCAACAAGTCGCCGCGCTCATCGCGCGGGGGAAGACGAGCCGGCAGATCGCGCGGGCTTTGTTCATTGCAGAGCGAACCGCCGAGACCCACGTACAGCACATTTTGAACAAACTCGGCGTCAACTCTCGCGCGCAGATCGCCGTGTGGGCAGTGGAGCACGGCCTGCTGACATCAGACGGAAATGCTGAATAACCAAGAGACCGGCCCGCTGGACACGCGAGTGTATTAAGACTTGGCGCGCCCGGCAGGATTCGAACCTGCGACCCGCTGCTTAGAAGGCAGCTGCTCTATCCCCTGAGCTACGGGCGCGTTGCGATCATCATACCCCGGTCCGGGCGGACCGACAACTCGCGAACCACTCCCACGTCCGTATGAGCCCGTCGCGGAGCGGCACGCGGGGCTCCCAACCAAGCAGCGTGCGCGCCCGCGTCGTGTCCGGGCACCGCCGGGAGGGATCGTCTTCCGGCCGAGGGCGGTGGACGATCGCGCTGCGGCTCCCGGTGATGTCGAGCACGAGCCGCGCCAGATCGAGGACGCGGATCTCCTCCGGGTTGCCGATGTTCACCGGATCGTGAACCTCTGAGCGCATGAGCCGCACGATCCCGTCGACGAGATCGGACACGTAGCAAAAGCTGCGGGTCTGTGTGCCGTCGCCGTGGATGGTGAGCGGCTCGCCGCGGATCGCCTGCGTGATGAACGCCGGCACCGCGCGGCCGTCGTCCGGCCTATTCCGCGGTCCGTAGGTGTTGAAGATGCGGACGATCCCGGTATTGACGCCGTGGGACCGATGGTACGCCATCGTCATGGCCTCGGCGAACCGCTTCGCCTCGTCGTAGCAGCCGCGCGGCCCGACCGGGTTGACGTGCCCCCAGTACGTCTCCGGCTGGGGCGACACCGCCGGATCGCCGTAGACCTCCGAGGTGGACGCCAGGAGAAACCGCGCGCCCTTCGCCCGCGCGAGGCCGAGCGTGATCCAGCTGCCGAGCGCTCCAGCCTTCAGGGTTTGAATCGGATGGGCCAAGTAGTCGACGGGGCTGGCCGCGCTCGCGAAGTGCAGGATAAAGTCGACCGGGCCCGCGATCTCGACCGGCGTCGTGACGTCGTGGTGACGGAACTCGAAGCGCGGACTCGTAAGGTGCGCGATGTTCTCGCGGCGCCCGGTGAGCAGGTTGTCGAGGCACAGGACGTTCGCGCCGTCGGCGAGCAGACGCTCGCATAGGTGCGATCCGACAAACCCGGCGCCGCCGGTGATGACGACCTTCATGCCGCAGCCATCATAACACCTTCGGGCGGGCGCGAGACAGCCCGATGCCGGCCGCGCCGGCGGCCGGCATCGATGAAACGCGAGCCGGCGCCCGGAGACCGGGCGCCGGCGTCAGGATCTATCCAGCTACAGCGTGCGGATCGGCCGTCTGCCGGTGAACATCCTCAAGAGCCACAGCAGGACGATCGCGCCGACGGCCGCCACGACGATCGACCACAGGTTCAGCCCGGTGACGCCGGCGTGTCCGAAGGTCCGGAAGATCCAGCCGCCGATCACCGCGCCGATCACGCCGATCAGCAGATCGCCGAGCAGGCCCCCCGGCCCCTCTCCGGGGACGACCGTCTTCGCGAGCCAGCCGGCAACGATGCCGACGACGATCCACGCCAGAAGACTCATGAGTACTGCTCCCTTCCGGGCCGGCGCTAGGCCGTCCGCCGTTCGGGCTTCGCCCGGACCGACCGTCGTTCCTCAGGCCGGGCGCGGTACGAGGAGCCGACGAACCGCCGCACCGGGCTTCCACACGCCGGGCACCGCGACGGCGGCTCCTGCTCCCGCATCGAGTCCCATACGACGTCGTACGGAGTCTGGCACTTCGCGCATTCGTAATGCAGCAGGTAGAACGGACGGCCGTGCATCATGCGGGCTACCCCTCATCGTTGCTCCCCGACAGGTTTTACCCCTCGGTGCCCCGCGGCTTTCGGCCCCGAGGACGGGCCCTCCGTGCTGTCGTCCATCTCGGTTTCCTCCACTTCGAGCGCGCCGGGCTCGAGCTCCGCCACGATCGTGTTCCACGCGGCCAAAAGCTCGTTCTCGGGCGTATTCTTCCCGCGCGGGACACGGGCCGAACCAGGGCGTAGACGGATTTTTCGTGCGAGGATGCGGGGCTTGGGAGGGCTACCCCAGACGGTGCATCCAGAAGAGCGACGTCGCGACGGTGCTGAGGAAGAGCGCGGCGACCCCGACCGCGGCGAGGCCGCTGACTTCCACGGGCGTGCGCCGCCAGCCGATCACACGGCCGAGTCGTGAGTACACGCGGCTCAGTTCGGCCGCGGAGGAGACGCGCCAGTAGGCGCCGCCGGTGACCTCCGCGATCTGCTTGAGCGTCTCCTCGTCGAGCCGGACGAAAATGCCGCGGCCGCCGAGCTCGAGGAACGTTCCCTCGGGCGACCCGAGGCCGATCGTGTAGACCCGCACGTGCAGCTGCCGCGCGACCGTGGCCGCGTCTTCGGGCGGCGTGCCCCGGTTGCTTTGGCCGTCGCTCAGCAGCACGACGGTCGCCGGCGGCAGGCGGTCCGCGTCGGGCGGCGGAGGCGGCGGGAGCCCGGGCAGCAGGCTGGCCGGGGGCCGCGGCCGGCCGGGCAGCGCGTACACCGCCTCGAGCAATCCGTCGCCGATCGCCGTCGCGAATTCCAAGTTCAGGCTGTTGATCGCCTGGACGACCCGGTCGTGATCGTCCGTGGGCGGCGTGATCAGAGTCGCATAGCTGCTGAACGAGACCAAGCCGACTTTCGCGCCGCGCGGCAGGTTGTGCACAAACTCGAGCGCCGCCTTTTTCGCGGCGTCCAGCCGGGTCGGCACGACGTCGCGCGCCATCATGCTGCGGCTTACGTCGATGCTCAGCATCACCACGGCGCGGTTGTCGGGCACTGGGACCGGCGCGACCGGCCGCGCCACGGTGAAGATCACCGCGCAGAGCGTGAGGAGGTACAGGACCGCCGCGACGTGGCGGCGCCACCGTCCGCCCGCGGCCGCGGCGATGCGCGCGAGATCCAGGGTCGGGTACTGAACGCGCTCCCGCGCCGGACGGCGCAGGATCCAGACATAGGTCAGCACCAGCACGGGCACGATCGCGTACAGCCACAGCAGGCGCGGCCAGAGGAAGCTCACGGCAGGCGTCCCATCCACAAGAGCGACAGCGCGCCGCCGCCCAGCATGAGCGTCCCGGCGCCGGCGACGAAGAGGGCCGAGACCTCGGTCTTCCGCTTCTCCCACCCGATCGTCTGGCCGAGCTCGCGGTAGATCCGCTTCAGATCGCCCGCGGTGGGCGAGATGAAGAACTTGCCGTCCGTGATCGCGGCGACCTGCTGCAGCAGCGTCGGATCAAACGGCACCAGCACCATCTGCCCCTGATATTGGAAGACGCCGCCGCCGGGCGTGCCGAGCCCGATCGTGTAGATCTTCACCTTCAGCTGTTTGGCGAGCGCCGCCATGCGAATCGGGTCGGCGGTGCCCGCGTTCTGTCCGCCGTCGGTCAACAAGATGACCGCGGCGGGCGGCATGTCCTCGGGCTGCCCCGACGGGCCGGACTGCCCCGGCCCCGGGGTCGCGGCCGGCGGCTGCGTCTGCCCCGGCGGCGCCGCGAACGGCGACTGGCCGAAGGGGGACTGTCCGAGCGGCGGCTGGCCCTGGCCCGGCGCCGGTCCGGACGATCCCGGCACGCTCGACGCCCGGCCCGGGATGGCCCGCAGCGACACCGCGATGCCGTCGCCGATGGCGGTGGCTTCCTGCGTCTTGATCGTCGCGAGCGCGTCGCGGATCGCGCCGCGATCGTCGGTCGGCGGCACCATCAACGTCGCGTAGGTGCTGAACGTCACGAGGCCCACCCGCGGGCCCGGCGGAAAGGCGTCGAGGAAGCCCAGCGCCGCCTGCCGCGCGGCCTCGAGGCGCGTCGGCTGCAGATCGGGCGCGGCCATGCTGCCGCTCGTGTCGATGGCCAGGATTACCGTCGCGCGGTTGACCGGCAGCGGCACGGCCATGACAGGGCGCGCGGCGGCGCCGAGCAGCAGCGCGAGCGCCGCGAAGTACAGTCCCATGCTGATGTGGCGGCGCACCGCGGGCAGGCGCACCGCGATCTGCGCAAAAAGCGGCGCTTCCGCAAAACGCCGCGCGGTCGTGCGCCGGATCCGGCGCACGCCGAGGACGTACCAGGCCACGGACAGCGGCAGCAGGGCCAAGGCCCACAGCATTACCGGCCAGGTAAACTCCATCGCCGCCGCCTTCGAAGGGTGATGAACCGCAGCAGATCGTCGACGAGGCCCGCCCCGGTCGACAGGGTGAGGAGGTCGACCCCGGTCCTGGTCAACGCCTCGGTGAGATGCGCGTCCCGCTCGGCCACGAGCGCGCGGTGCGCCTGCCGCACGCGCCGGTCCGACGTGTCGATCCAGAGCTGCTGCCCGGTCTCCGGGTCGTGCAGATAAACGCCGCCGACGTCCGGCAGCTCGCGCTCCCGCGGATCTTCGATCCGCACGGCGATGATCTCATGGCGCCGGCCGAGCTCCGCGAGCGGCCGCTCCCACCCCGCGGGCGCGTGGAAATCGGAGATCAGAAAGACGAGCGCACGGCGCTTCGCGAGACGCCCGAGCTGCCGCAGCACCGCGCCGAGGTCCGTCTGCCCGCCGCCGCTCATCGCCGGAACCGTGGCGAGATCGCGCACGACGCGCAACGCGTGCAGCCGGCCGGTGCGGGGCGGAATGAAGCTGACGCCCGTCGGGGTCGGAAACACGAGGCCGCCCACCTTGTCGCCGTGGCGCGTGATGATGTAGGCGGCGACGCCGGCGAATTCCACGGCCAGCTCCCGCTTGAACTGCCGCACCGTCCCGAACTGCATCGAAGGCGACAGATCGACGAGCAGCCACGCGGTCAGCTCTTTTTCTTCGCGGTACTGCCGCACGAACAGCTGGTTCATCCGGGCGGTCACGTTCCAGTCGATCCGGCGGACCTCGTCACCCGGCTGGTACTCACGCACCTCGGCGAGGTCGAGGCTCGGCCCGTAGAAGATGCCGCGGTAGTCGCCGAAGAGGAAGCCGTCGAGCCGGCGCACGACCTTGAACTCGAGCCGGCGGAGAATGCGCTCCGGGGTCTCGACGCCGGGGCCGGACGTCCCTGGGACAACCGGGGCGGGCGCGGATGAGCGGGCCGGGCCGCCGAGGTGCCCCGCGGCGCGTTGCGGCCGCGGGCGGGCGGGCGGGCCGTTGCGGACGAGCGGGAGACGCACGGACGGCGCCGGGGCTACTTCTCGAGCGTCCCGGCTTCGCGGGACGTCACGGCCGCGGCGGTCTTCGTCTCGCCGTACGGATCGCCGATGTGGACGCGCGGCACGGGCACCGCGTCCATCATCCGCTGCAGCAGCTGGTCCGGCGTCATGTCCTGAGCCAGCGCCTCGTACGAGAGCAGGAAGCGGTGCCGCAGCACTTCCGGCGCAAGGTCCCGCACGTCTTCCGGCATCGCGTATTCCCGGCCCCGCAGGAGCGCCAGGGCCTTCGCGCCGATGATCAGGTTGAGCGAGCCCCGCGGGCTGCTGCCGTAGGCGACGTAGCGCGACAGCTCCCCGAGCCCGAACTCCTGCGGCCGCCGCGTCGCCGTGACGAGGCTTACGGCGTACTCGTGGAGCCGCGGGTCGACGTACACCGCGTCGGCGACCTTCTGGAGGTCGAAGAGCTCCTGGACGCCGATGACGCGGTTGACGGTCGGGACCTGATCGGTGACGCGGTCGATCACCGTCATCTCCTCGTGGAACGTCGGATAGGAGATGACCACTTTGAACATGAACCGGTCGACCTGCGCCTCGGGCAGCGGATACGTCCCTTCGCTCTCGATCGGGTTCTGCGTCGCGAGCACGAGGAACGGGTCGGGCAGCGAGAACGTCTGCTTGCCGATCGTCACCTGCCGCTCCTGCATCGACTCGAGGAGCGCGGACTGCACCTTGGCCGGCGCGCGGTTGATCTCGTCCGCGAGGACCAGGTTGGCGAACACCGGACCCAGTTCGACCTCAAAGGTGCCGGACTGCTGGTTGTAGATCCGCGTGCCGACCAGGTCCGCCGGGACGAGGTCAGGCGTGAACTGGATGCGCTTGAACTGGCAGTCGAGGACCTGCGCGGTCGTCTTGATCGCGAGTGTCTTCGCGAGCCCCGGCACGCCTTCGATGAGGATGTGCCCGCGCGAAAGCAGCGCGACGAGAATCCGCTCGAGCATCAGATCCTGTCCGACGATCACCTTCTTGATCTCGTACAGGACGTTGCGCATGGTGCTCGCGGCCTGGGTGTAGGTTTCGGTGGGATAGCGGAGGACACGCATCCGCTCCCGCGGCGCCTGGTCGGTCACGTTGATCACCTCAGTGAAGTTGGATGCTCCGGGTATTTAGGGAGTCGGGCGCGCGTCCCCTTCCTCTTCGTTTCTTGCCCCGCCGCCGGTCGTGATGGTCTTTCCATTAACCTCCTCGGACGGCGGCGTGCGTTCTCCCGGCCTTCATTCATGATAGGGCCCGGCCACGAACGGCCTCAACGACGCCGGGACGTCCGCGGCCCGGCCTCCGGCGCGGACCGGGACGGCGAGGATGCCGCGCCCGGCGAGGAGTGCGCGGCCTTCCCGGCCGAGGAGAAACGCGGTAAAGCGCGCCGCCCCGTCCGTGTTGCGCGAGGAGGACGGGATCGCGACCGTATACACGATCGGGGCGCCCCGGTACGTCACGCCCTTCGGGTCAACGTAGCTCACGTCCGCGTAGAACGCCGCGAAGGCCGGGTCCGCGAGGTTGAGGGCCGGGGGAAATGTGAGGTACGGCAGCCGCTGGGCGATCGCCTCGACAAGGTAGAAGAACCCGGCGTCGAGCTGCCCGGACGCGAGCCGGCCGATCAGCGCCTCCTCCGGGAAGATCTGCTGCGGATTCTCCTCGGTGCCGAGCAGCCGCCCCGCCAAGCCGGGGTCCCGGTAATACCGCTCGGCGAGACGGAGGACGAACAGGGTCCGGTAGCCCTTGGGGTCGAGCGCCGGATCGGTACGTCCGAGGCGTAGTCCCGGCGATGCCAGCACCCGAAACCACGCGCGCCGCCGCAGCGTCGGATCGCTCCGCCCGCCCGGCCCGGGATCCGCCGCCCCGCGAAGCGCCGGCGCGAACCGGCTACCGGGCGCGTACGCGACAACCATCGACGTGCTGCCGAAGGTCAAAAACCACGGGACCGATGGCGCCCCGGCCCTGGGGGCCAGGATGCGGTTGACGGCCGGATCGGCGCTTACGAACACGTCGGCCGGCGTGAGGCCGTCCCGGATGAGATGGGCGAGCGCCGTCGACCCCCCGGCCCGGCCGAGGACGGGAATGCCGGAGCGGCGGGTGAACGCCGGGCCGAGATCGCGTTCGAAAACGTTGACGAGCGACCCCGCGTAGAGGACCCGCACCGCCGCGGCCGCCGCGAACACCGCCTGCGGCAGGTGTCCGGCGCCTCCCCCGCGTCCCGCGGCCACAAGCGCCGTCACCAGGGCCGCGACGAGAACAGTGCGCCGGGCGGGAGCACCACGCGGGACCGTCATATGTGTCACCTCGCCGGCGTTGATTGCATCGTCGCCGTCCGCGGTTCTTCCGGCTCGAGCGCGTGGGCCGCGCCATCCGGGATGGATACGTCGACCAGGGTTCCCGGCTCGGGCGGCCGGTCCGCGGTCCAGGCTTCGAGCTGCGTCCCGCCGGCCGCGAGCAAGACGGTCGCGCCGACGCGCCGCGGAAGAACTCGGAGAACGCGCGCCTCCACACCCCCGGAGCCGGCGGGCCCAACCCGCAGTCCTTCCGGGCGCACGCAGACTTGGACGCGCTCCCCTCCGGCCGGGTTCGCGAGGCGCAGCAGGAACGGCTCGGCGCGCACCACCGCGGCGCCGTCCTCCCGTCCCACCACCCGGCCGCTGAGCACGTTCGCCGCACCCACGAGGCGCGCCACCGTGGCGGTGCGCGGACGCGCGGCCACGTCGGCCGGTGCCCCGCTCTGCACGACCCGTCCGGCGACCAGCACCACGATCATCTCGCCGAGCACGTGGGCCTCGTCGAAGTCGTGCGTCACGATCACCGCCGGCAGGTCGCGCGCCTCGACGAGGGCGATGAGGTCGCGGCGCAGCTGCTCGCGCACCGGTGCGTCGACCGCCGAAAACGGCTCGTCGAGCAGCAGGGCCCGCGGGTCGGTCGCCAGCGCGCGGGCCAGCGCCACCCGCTGCCGCTCGCCCGCGGACAGATCGGCCGGCCGGCGCTCTCCGTACCCGGGCAGCCCGACCGCGGCAAGGAGAGCGAGCGCCCGCGTCGGCTCGCGGCCGCGCCAGACCCGGCGCATCCCGAACGCGACGTTTGCGGCCGCGTCGAGGTGCGGAAACAGGCCGTCGCCCTGCAGCACGGCGCCGGTTCGCCGGCGCCACGGCGGGACGTTGATGCCCCGTTCCGTGTCGAGCAGCACCGTTTTCCCGATGGCGACGTAGCCGCGCGGCGGCACGAGGAGTCCCGCCATACACTGCAGCGTCATGGTCTTTCCCGCGCCCGAGGGACCGAAGAGCACGGTCCGCCGGTGCGCCGAGCGGAACGACACGTCAAGCGTGAAGTTGCCCAGACGGCAGGCGGCGGCGACGGTCAGCACGGGCGGCGTCTCACCAAGACATCACCGCCGCGCCGCAGCGCCGGCCGCCCGGACGACCGCGAGGGCCGCGATCCCGAGCACCCCGAGGAGCGCCGCGATCGGGAGCGCCGCGCGCAGTCCTTGAGCGCCGAACTGGACGAATAGGTACACCGGGAGCGAGTACGGATGATACGCCAGCATGACCGTCGCACCGAACTCGCCGAGCGCGCGCAGCCAGGCAAGCGGCAGGCCGGCGAGGATGCCGGGCCACGCGAGCGGGAGCGACACACGGAAGAACGTCCGCAGCGGGGGAACGCCGAGCGCGTACGAAACCCGCTCGAGCGCCGGATCGACCCCGGCGAAGGCCACCTGCGCCGCCACGATCAGAAACGGCGCGGCGACGAAGACCTGGGCGAGCACGATACCCGGCCACGCGTCGGCGATCTGAATGCTCCGGGCGTCGAACCACCAGCCAAGGACCCCGCGCGGACCGAAGACGGTCAGGAGTAGCAGCCCTCCGGCGAGCGGCGGCACCACGAGCGGCAGGTAGACCGCCCCGGCGACGAGGGCCTTGCCGCGGAAGTCGCCGCGGGCGAGAACGTAGGCGAGCGGCACTCCTAGGACCATCGCGATCGCGGTCGAGGCGGTCGCCGTCGCGACCGACACGCCGACGGCGCCGGCGTTGATCGCGTCCCGCGCCGCGGCGATCGTATCGGCACGGTCGAGGGAGGCGAAGCCGACGAGGAACGGAACCGCGAGATAGAGCACGAGCACCGCGCCGAGCGCGGCGAGGATCGCGGGAAGACGCCGGGACGCCCGCGCGGCCTCGGCGGCGCCCGCGTGAGAGCGCCCGGCGAGACGCGAATCCGCCTCTGCCCGGTCCAGCGGGTCTATGATGTCGGACGCCCTCGGTCGTGCCATCGCCTTGCCAGTATACTTGACGCGGCGCCGCGTGAAAAAGTGCGCCGGGGCGGCCGGCCATCGCCGGCCGCCCCGGCCCGTGTCCGCTACCGAAACCCGTGCGGCCTTACTGCAGGGTGGTGTTGATCGTCATCGACGGTGTCCGCGCCGCGCCGGTGCTGTCCACCAGGACCGCGGAGATCGTCACGGTCACGCCGCGCAGCGGGGGCGTCGGATTGAAGGTTGCCGACCAGTTGCCGTTCGCATCGGCCGTCACCGTCTGCGTGCCGAGCGTACCGCGCACGGCGGGCGGCGTCCCGGGTCCGGCGTAATCCGCCCCGACTCTGACCAGCGACCCGGGCGGCGCCGTCCCCGCAACCGTGAACGGCGCCCGGATCCCCGCGCCCGGCGTCGGGCTGTTGATCATGGGCGCGCCGGCCGGCGCCTGCGCCGCGGAGTTGATCGAGACCTGCATCGGCGCCGTCGCCGTCAGCACTCGATTGTTGGGCGCCGTGATCGACACCACGACGTCGGTATTCGTGACGCGATCGCCGGGTTGGATCGCATACGTGCCGATGTAGGTTCCCGGCTGGGCAATCGACTCCCGCATCGGCAGTCCGGCCCGCACGCCGTCGATCGAGAACGTCGCGGCGCCGCCCAACGGGCCGGTGGCCACGACGGTCATCACGTCGCCCGGCACGAGCGGACGCCCGGTGGGCGAAATGGTCACGGCGCTAATCGGAGCCGGTCCCGCGGCCGCCCGGCCGGCGTCGATGCCGTACACGAGGCCGGTGGTCGGACTGATGCGCAGCGCGACCACATCTCCGGGCTGAAGCGCCGCGGCGGCGACACTGAGGCCGCCACGGGTTACGCGCACGACCGGCGACAGCGGGTACGCTTGGCCGCTTTGGAGCACGATCCGGTTGTATCCGATCGAGCGGACGGTCCCGTTCACGACGCTGTAGATATCCTGAATCGTCTGCGCCGCTCCGGTCGGGTCGGCCGTGACGGTGACGGCGTCACCCGGCGCGATGGCGCTCAGCGCGACCGGGCCGCTCGTCCCGGTGGCCGTATCGGTTCGTGTGACGGCGGTCCCGGAGGCGACCTGATACGTGAACACCCCGCCGTTGGCACCCTGCACGGTGAGCTGGCCGGGATACGCCGACGCGTTGACCTGCACGACGGTGCCGGTGATAGTCTGCGGCGCGCCGGTTGCGGGCGGCGCG